>NZ_JAWOTB010000019.1:0-51670 GCF_033338655.1 Vibrio sp. Vb1729
GTCTACGTTTCGCGATCCGTGAAGGTGGCCGTACAGTAGGTGCTGGTGTTGTTGCTAAGATCTTCGACTAATTCATAACGAATTAAACGAAATCTTGCACTGTTCTTCTTTTTGAAGAAAGCGCATCGAAAAGGGAAGCTTAGGCTTCCCTTTTTCATTTTTAGATTACATTTAGTTATAAGTGTTGAAATAAAAGACGTCACTTTTTCGATTTAAAAACAGAGTTTTACCGACTTTATTTCTTAACGCTTTTACTCACCCCTCTTAACCCTTTGATCTTTTCCTGCAGCGGTAAAATCGTTATAACCAAATATTCTGAGCGGACACCATAATGCGACTGGTAACAAGAACTATTCTTGTTTATATTGTTTGTCACAGATTAGTTTTATAGGTTTTTTGAGTATGTACGTTTGTCTTTGCCATGGTGTCTCCGACAAAAAAATCAGGAAGTTGGCGATAGATGAAGGCGTAACAGATATTAAAGGAATCAAAAAGTGCACGGCATTGGGCAGCCAATGTGGTAAGTGCATCAGACAGGCCAAGGAAATTTTAGCGGAAACTAGTTACACGGAATTTAAACAAGCCAGCTAATTGCTGTAAGTATGCAGTAATTATTTGCCTTACATTTTGACACCTTCTCATTTGCTTCTACATTTAAATGAAGCCAAAGAGGAGGGTTTTGTCATGAAAGGCGATCCAATCATCATTCAACATCTCAATAAAGTGCTCGGTAACGAGCTCGTCGCTATTAATCAGTATTTTCTTCATGCCCGAATGTATAAAGACTGGGGCTTAAAGCACCTAGCAGACAAGGAATATCACGAATCTATCGATGAGATGAAGCATGCCGATCATCTAATTGAGCGTATTTTGTTCCTTGAAGGCTTACCGAACCTACAAGATTTAGGTAAGTTGATGATTGGTGAAGATACCAAGGAAATGCTCGAGTGTGACTTAAAGCTTGAAATGGCGGCTATTCCAGATTTAAAAGATGCGATTGCCTACGCTGAAGACATTCGAGATTATGTGTCTCGAGATTTATTCCAAGACATTCTTGAAGATGAAGAAGAACATGTTGATTGGCTAGAGACGCAACTTGGCTTGATTGAAATGTCTGGTATTGAGAATTATCTCCAAGCGCAATACGTGGACGAAGAGTAACGATACTTTCTAAGTTTGCATACTCCAATAATAGTAAGAAGAAAGAGCACCTGACTCGAAAATCGGGTGCTTAACCCCGTTATCTGGTCTAATCTCTTTTATTATCGGCTTTTTAAGGATATTGCTCGCAATCTTGCCTATGAAGTTTGATTTCTATCCGATAGAATTTATGCCCCCTTACCTAAAAATAAAAAAGAGAAACGTCCATGTCTGAAGACAACCACCAAGCAGCCACTCCAGAAGAAGAACATCGCCAAAAAGCATTGGATTACCATGCTTATCCAACTCCAGGAAAGATTGCTGTCGAACTGACAAAGCCTGCGGAAACGGCGGGTGATCTTGCCCTTGCATATAGCCCTGGTGTTGCAGAGCCAGTGCGTGAAATCGCACAAAACCCGGATAACGTGTACAAGTACACTGCAAAAGGGAACATGGTTGCTGTTATTTCTAACGGTACCGCTATTCTAGGTCTAGGTAACCTAGGTCCACTTGCATCTAAGCCAGTGATGGAAGGTAAAGCGTTACTGTTTAAGCGTTTTGCAGGTCTTGACTCTATTGATATTGAAGTTAAGCACCGCACGATCGATGAATTTGTTGATACTGTTGCGAGCATTGCAGACACTTTTGGCGGTATCAACCTTGAAGATATTAAAGCACCAGACTGTTTTGAGATTGAAAAGCGTCTGATTGAACGTTGTGATGTACCAGTATTCCACGATGATCAACATGGTACTGCTATTGTAACGGCAGCGGGTATGCTGAATGCAATCGAACTTCAAGGTAAGAAACTTGAAGATTCAACAATTGTTTGTCTTGGCGCTGGCGCTGCCGCTGTAGCGTGTATGGAGCTTCTGATCAAATGCGGCGCAATGCGCGAAAAAATCTACATGCTAGATCGCAAAGGTGTGATTCACACTCGTCGTGATGATCTTAATGAATATAAGCAGCTATTTGCGAACAATACAGATAAGCGCACACTAGAAGACGTGATTGAAGGTGCAGATCTGTTCCTAGGTGTATCTGGTCCAAACCTATTGCCAGCGGAAGCGTTGAAGTTGATGGCAGATAAGCCAATCGTATTCGCATGTTCTAACCCGGATCCTGAAATCAAGCCGGAACTTGCTCACGCAGTTCGTGATGACTTGATCATGGGTACTGGCCGTAGTGATTATCCTAACCAAGTTAACAACGTATTGTGTTTCCCATTCATTTTCCGCGGTGCTCTTGATGTGCGTGCAAGTGAAATCAATGATGAAATGAAACTTGCAGCCGTTGAGGCGATTCGTGAGCTAGCAAAAGAGCCTGTACCTGAAGCCGTATTGAAGGCTGCAGGTGTTGATAAGCTAGAGTTTGGTGCGGACTATATTATTCCAAAACCAATGGATTCACGTTTGCTACCACGTGTTGCAAAAGCGGTCGCTCAGGCGGCGGTTAATTCAGGTGTAGCTCGTATCGAGATGCCTGAAAACTACATGGCAGAGTAATATATCTTTCAGATGTGATACACAAAAATGGGACGCTATTGCGTCCCATTTTTTATGTCATTCATTTGGCTCGAGGCAAGAGTTATTACCTGAAACCTCTTATCAGGCTTTTTTATTCTTCGTCGAATGACTCAAATTCGATGCCCATTTCCGTCATCAGCGCTTTTACTTCTGTTGGAATATCATCAGGACGGTCTTTACGAAGGTCTTCATCTGTCGGAAGTGGCTGACCTGTGTACGCGTGCAAAAATGCCTCGCATAGCAATTCGCTATTGGTTGCATGGCGTAAGTTATTGATCTGACGGCGAGTACGCTCATCAGTTAGCACCTTTAAAACTTTTAGCGGGATAGAGACGGTAATTTTTTTTACTTGTTCGCTTTTTTTGCCGTGCTCTGCATATGGGCTAATGTATTCGCCATTCCAGTCAGCCATTGCACACCTTCATTTATGTAATCGGTTAAAAATAATTTAGGTGCTGATTTTAGCTGCATTTACCGCCATAAGCAAAGACATATAGACGTCTAGAAGTGTTGACGTCTCATTTTTTGACGAGTAAAGTGAACATAACAGCAAAGGAAGCGTGTTGATCACTTTATGTTACTCATTAGATATAGCGCATTCCTATTTAGAAGTCATTACCCGTGAAAGGATACACCCATGAGCACTCGCAAACTTGCGACCATTGCAGTACGCACTGGTATTGAATCAGACAGCCAATATCATGCTGTCGTTCCACCTATTTATCTTTCCACTAACTATGGTTTTCCTGCTTTTGGTGAAGTGCCCAAGTATGATTACACACGATCTGGTAATCCAAACCGCGGACTGTTGGAAAGTGCGCTATCTGAACTTGAGTCTGGAAAAGGAGCGGTTGTTACTAACTGCGGTACGTCGGCATTAAATTTATGGGTTTCCGCTTTTCTCGGCCCAGATGATCTCATTATTGCTCCTCACGATTGTTATGGCGGCACCTATCGTCTTTTTAATACCCGAGCTAGCAAAGGCGATTTTAAGGTTCAGTTTGTCGATCAATCAGACGAACAGGCTTTAGATGCTGCATTGGCACAAAAACCAAAACTCATTTTGCTAGAAACTCCGTCAAACCCTCTGGTTCGCGTAGTGGATATTGCAGCTACTTGTGAAAAAGCGAAACAAATCGGCGCGTTAGTTGCGGTGGACAATACCTTTTTGACACCCGTGTACCAAAAACCTTTAGAGCTAGGTGCGGATTTTGTTATCCACTCCACAACAAAGTACATCAACGGTCATTCGGACGTAATTGGTGGAGTAATCATCACCAACACAGAAGCGCATGCAGAAGAGCTTGCATGGTGGGGTAATTGTATTGGTGCAACGGGCACACCTTTCGATAGTTACATGACACTGCGAGGTATTCGTACGCTTGCTGCTCGTATGAGAGTACATGAAGAGAGCTCACAGCAGGTACTAGCTTACCTACAGAAACAAGCGTTAGTTAAAACTATCTATCATCCAAGCCTGCCGGAACATCCAGGTCACGACATTGCTAAAAAGCAGCAAACGGGCTTTGGCTCTATGTTGAGTTTTGAGTTTGCTGGTTCGTTTGAGCAGTTAAAGGTGTTTGTGAAAGAGCTCCAACTGTTTTCATTAGCAGAGTCATTAGGTGGTGTAGAAAGTTTGATTTGCCACCCAGCATCCATGACGCACCGTGCAATGGGTGAGGAGGCGCTGGCGGAGGCTGGGGTCTCTCATCAACTATTGCGTTTGTCTGTCGGTTTGGAAGATGCACAAGACCTCATCACAGATTTAGAACAAGCGTTCGCTAAAGCTACCCAGTAATAGGAGACGATAACAATGACTGTACAACGTCAGCTGCATAAGTTTGGTGGCAGTAGCTTAGCAAACCCAGAATGCTACTTACGCGTTGTGGGTATTCTCAAGGAGTATTCGACAGAAAATGATCTTGTGGTCGTCTCTGCTGCAGGAAAAACCACTAACCGCTTGATTGAGTTTTTGGAAGGGTTAAGTAAAGATGGCCGAATTGCGCATGAAGCGCTTCAAAGCTTGAGACAGTTCCAAACTGAGCTAATAGAAAGCTTGTTGGAGAGTGAAGCAAAAGAAGAGCTGTTAGCTTTATTACATGATGAGTTCAGTACTCTCTCGGAGCTGACTGCACCACTCACTAATGCGCAAAAAGCCGCGGTACTGGGGCACGGAGAAGTATGGTCTGCTCGCCTATTGGCCGCGTTATTATCTCAACGTTCTATCCCTGCGGTTGCACAAGATGCACGAGCGTTTTTACGTGCAGAAGCGGGAACTCAACCAGAGGTTGATCGCGCTCGTTCATACCCTTTAATTAAAGAGATCCTCGCGCAGCATAACCATAAACGTGTGGTAATTACTGGCTTTATGGCTCAGAACGAGGCAGGAGAAACCATCCTACTTGGTCGTAACGGCTCTGACTATTCTGCAACGGTCATAGGCGCGCTTGCTGAAGTCAGTACTGTCACGATTTGGAGTGATGTTGCTGGTGTTTATAGTGCCGATCCACGTTTGGTGTCTGACGCTTGTTTATTACCGTTACTTCGATTGGATGAAGCCAGTGAACTTGCTCGCTTAGCTGCCCCAGTGCTACACAGTCGTACGCTTCAGCCTGTGGCGCAAAGTACCATGGACCTTAATCTCAAGTGTAGCTATCTGCCAGAGTCGGGTTCTACTCGTATTGAGCGTGTATTGGCATCTGGTCGTGGCGCTAAAATTATTACTTCACTGGATGATGTTTTATTGGTGCAGTTGTCTTTCATGCATGGGCACGACTTCGAAAAAACACAGAGTGATGTATTACAAGCGTTGCAGCGCGCGCAATTAGAGCCACTGGCATTTGAAGCTCAATCCGATCAGCACACGCTATGCTTGGCTTACACCGCAGAAATCGCCGGTGGTGCATTGAAACACTTGCAAGAGCTTGCGGTAGAGGCAGAAATTAAGCTAAAAGAAGGTTACTCGCTCTTAGCTGCGGTAGGTGCAGGCGTTACGAAAAACGCCAATCATTGCTTTGGCTTTTATCAGAAGCTAAAGCACTCTCCGGTAGAATTTATCTCTGAAACAGACTCAGGACTGAGCCTAGTCGCTGTTTTGCGCCGTACTGATACCGAGGCGTTGGTTCAAACGATTCATAGCCAGTTGTTCCAAGCGCAAAAACGCGTGGCAGTGGCTTTATGTGGCAAGGGTAATATTGGTTCTAGTTGGTTAAATTTATTTGCGACGCAAAAAAGTGAGCTCGAAAAACGTCATGGTATGAGCTTTGATCTTGTCGCGGTTGTGGATAGCCAAACCTATTGGTTCGATGAGCAAGGTATTGAGGCGGCGAGTGTTGCTGAACGATTTGATGATGAAAGCATAGCAAACAATGGGGATTGGCTGGCACGTTTGGGAGCACTTAAAAGCTATGATGAAGCCGTCGTGCTTGATGTTACCGCGAGTAAAGAGTTAGCTCAGCGCTACGTAGAAATCGCACAGCAAGGCATTCATTTGATTTCCGCTAACAAAGTGGCCGGTTCCGCAGATAGTCAGTACTACCATCAGGTTCAAGATGCATTCGCTAAAATTGGTCGTCATTGGCTATACAACGCAACGGTTGGTGCTGGGTTACCGATAAACCATACCGTGCGAGATCTTCGTGAAAGTGGGGATGAAATCGTCGCTCTATCGGGGATTTTCTCGGGGACGTTATCATGGCTGTTCCAACAGTTTGATGGTTCTGTGCCATTTAATGATTTAGTCGATCTTGCTTGGCAGCAAGGGTTAACCGAACCTGACCCTCGTTCTGATTTAGATGGCTCCGATGTAATGCGTAAGTTAGTCATCTTGGCTCGAGAATCGGGCCTAGATATAGAACCAGACAGCGTTAAAGTTGAGTCTTTGGTGCCAGAAGAATTAAGAGAACTGAGCTTAGATGATTTCTTCGATAATGGAGCATTGTTGAGTGAAATACTTCAAGAGCGTCTGACAAAAGCACAGAGAAACGATCAAGTGCTTCGCTATGTGGCGCGTTTAGAAAAAAATGGTAAAGCAACGGTGGGAGTCGAAGCGTTATCTCGTGAGCACGCGCTCGCCAACTTATTGCCATGCGATAACATTTTTGCCATAGAGAGCAAGTGGTACAAAGATAACCCTCTGGTCATTCGAGGACCAGGCGCAGGCAGAGAAGTGACAGCCGGCGCTATTCAATCCGACCTCAACCGATTGGCTGGTTTATTTTAAAGTTGCGATTGACCTAAAAACCCTGGAATTAATCCAGGGTTTTTTATTCCCCTATCAGTGCCATACTGAAGTCATAACCCGTGCAAAATGGCGAGATGATGCTCAAGTAGAAACTTGAACTATCTTCATTATTAACTTGAGAAAAATTCATAATTACAAGGTTGACATTAAATCGTATTCAATACATTCTGTAGACATATAGACGTCTAAACGTCGATTTTAAGGATTTGTTTTCGTGGCGGAGTGCCGCAGGGAGAGTAAGATGGGATATACGCACGCAGGCCATATCGACGCCTTGAACCAGAATATTGCTGAGTTATCAGATAACATCAATGTATCGTTTGAGTTTTTTCCGCCAAGCAGCGCTAAGATGGAAGAAACACTTTGGAATTCAGTGCACCGTCTTAAAACGCTTCAACCTAAATTTGTTTCTGTGACTTACGGTGCGAACTCCGGCGAGCGTGACAGAACACACTCCATCATTAAAGAAATTAAAGCAACAACCGGATTGGTTGCCGCTCCCCATCTCACTTGTATTGATGCGACTCGTGAAGAGTTGATTAATATTGCCGATGATTATTGGAACAATGGTATTGAAAATATCGTCGCTCTGCGTGGTGATATTCCTCCAGGTGGCGGTGCGCCTGATATGTATGCCTCGGATTTGGTTGAGCTGCTGAAATCACGCCACGATTTCGATATCTCCGTTGCTGCATTCCCTGAGGTTCACCCTGAAGCTAAAAGCGCTCAGTCTGACTTATTGAACCTAAAACGTAAGGTAGATGCAGGTGCAAACCGTGCTATTACTCAGTTCTTTTTTGACGTTGAGTCTTACCTGCGATTCCGTGACCGTTGTGTCGCAGCAGGAATTGACGTAGAAATTGTGCCAGGAATTTTGCCTGTATCGAACTTTAAGCAAGCTTCTCGCTTTGCGGCACAGAACAACGTGAAAGTACCAGGATGGATGAGCAAACAATTCGATGGTTTGGATGATGATCCGGTGACTCGCCAGCTTGTAGGAGCTAGCCAAGCTATTGATATGGTGCGTGTACTGAGTCGTGAAGGGGTTAAGGACTTTCACTTCTACACACTAAACCGTGCAGAGATGACTTACGCGTTATGCCATACGTTGGGTGTTCGTCCTCGCGCAGTAGTCGGTGCGTAAATCTGGTTTCAAAAAGATAAAAGGCTTGCCAAGTGGCAAGCCTTTTTCGTTTTATCAAAGCAAAAGGAGTTTAACCAATCACTTCAAGTTCAGTTAGAACTTCTTCTGCCCAAGTGATCCAAGTTTCACGTAACAGAAGGTTACGGCGAAGCGTTAGACGTTCTAGGCGAGCTTGTTTATCTAAAGTTGACGGCGTTGCGTAGTAAGCCGCTTCAATTTCTTTGTAGTGAGAAACCAGTTTGCGAGACTCTTCAACTAGCTCGGCGAGTTGGTCACGGAATGGAGCTGCAGGTTGAACGGCACATGCCATCAATTTCGCTGAAAACTCATCACGAACTGTTGGGTGTGCAGTTGGTTGATCAAACCACTCTCCTAAAGCGCTGCGACCAGCGTCTGTAATGGAGTAAACCTTGCGGTCTGGTTTGCCTTCTTGGGGTTCTAATACGCAAGTAACCAGTTCTTTCTCAGCCATTTTGTTGAGTTCACGGTACACCTGTTGGTGGCTTGCTTTCCAGAAGTAACCGATGCTAGCAGAGAATTCTTTAGTGATATCGTAACCGGTTGCGTCGCGAGTGCTAAGAACAGTTAAGATTACGTGTGGTAATGACATGTCTTCAATCCAAATGGTCAATAAACTTGTAAACAAGCTACTTATACTTTCAGCTGCGCTCTTACTGGCACTTGAGTTTTTTAATGTATAAGTAGCACCAACAATGTTGGTCCTGTCACCTTAAAGCCGTTTATCACCTAGAGAGATGGGGAGTCCCATCAAGGCTGGAGCAGGTATGATTGGATTTATGAGCTCTCAGCAGGCAAGTAGTATATAAATAATAAGCATGAAGTGGAATAGTAGGACAAAATTACCCTAAAAAACTAACATAATAATCAATAGTGTTAACTTGTGGTTTTTTATTCTTTTGTTTTGGTATTTTTGGGGTCTTTAGTGGTTTATTTGACTACTTTTGTTTTGGTGCGATTATCCTGTGATAAAAAAAAGCTGAGCATTTGCCCAGCTTTTTATTAAAAATGAAACGATTAGCCTGTGTTACGCATACCTGCAGCAATACCAGCAATCGTCACCATCAACGCTTCTTCCAAGTTTGCAGAAGCTTCTTCGGTTTGACGCGTGCGGTATAGCAGCTCTGCTTGTAGCATATTCAATGGCTCAACGTAGATATTGCGTAAGCGAATAGACTCGAGTCCCCAAGGGTCATGCTGCATCAAGTTTTCATTGTTCTCTACATTCAGTACCGCTTTGATGTCTTCTTGAAGCTGAGCACGAAGCTTTTCACCGAGTGGACGGAGCGACTCATCCACCAATCGCTCATCGTAGTAGCGAGAAATATCAATATTACACTTCGAGTACACCATTTCCAGCATGCCGAGACGAGTTGAGAAAAATGGCCATTCGCGGCACATCTCTTCGAGCAATGCTTGGTGGCCTTTATCGATCGAGTATTGAATCGCTTCACCTGCGCCTAGCCATGCAGGAAGTACCAAACGGTTTTGACTCCATGAGAAGATCCACGGGATTGCACGTAAGCTTTCTACTCCGCCCTTAGGGTTGCGTTTTGCAGGACGAGAACCAAGTGGCAACTTGCCGAGTTCGAGTTCTGGTGTTGCTTGGCGGAAGTAAGGCACGAAATCTGGCTCGCCACGAACCACATTTCGGTAAGACTCACAGCTTACTTCTGATAGCACTTCCATCAAGTCGCGCCATTCTTGTTTTGGCTCTGGTGGCGGTAACAAGTTGGCTTCCAGAATCGCACTTGCATATAGGTTAAAGCTGTTTACTGCGACATCTGGGAGTCCCAGTTTAAAGCGGATCATCTCGCCTTGCTCTGTTACACGTAAACCGCCTTTCAAGCTTTTTGGTGGTTGCGACAAAAGCGCAGCATGCGCAGGTGCGCCACCGCGACCGACTGTGCCCCCACGACCATGGAATAGAGTTAGCTCAACGCCTTCTTCCTCAGCCACTTTAACTAACGATTCCATCGCATGATACTGAGCCCAACCAGCAGACATAACACCTGCATCTTTCGCTGAGTCAGAGTAACCAATCATGACCATCTGGTGGTTTTGGATAAAACCACGGTAAAGGTCAATCCCCATAAGCTGCTTGATGACCGATTCCGCGTTGTTCAAATCGTCTAGCGTTTCGAACAGAGGACACACATCCATGCGGTAAGGGCAACCAGCTTCTTGTAGCAGTAGATGAACGGCTAGTACGTCAGAGGCGGTACGTGCCATTGAAATAACGTAAGCGCCAAACGCTTCACGCGGTTGTGCTGCAACAATCTTGCAGGTATCCAAAACCTCTTTGACGGGTTCAGACGGTTCCCAATCACGAGGGAGAAGCGGACGTTTAGATGCCAGCTCGTTAGTTAGAAAAGCAATCTTATCTTGCTCACTCCATTGTTCGTAATCACCAATACCTAAGTAGCGAGTCAGTTCAGACAAGACGTCTGAGTGACGCGTGCTCTCTTGGCGGATATCAAGACGTACAAGATGGATACCAAATGCTTTTACGCGGCGTAGTGTATCCAGTAGTGAGCCGTTGGCTATTACACCCATGCCACATTCGTTTAGTGACTGGTAGCAGGCATACAGCGGTTCCCAAAGTTGCTCGACTTTTTGCAGTGGTGCTTTCACGGCCAGTTTTTGACCGTGGATCTTAGCATCGAGAATATCTTTGGTTTCATTGAGCAGAGTGCGTAATTGCTTTAGGATCGCACGGTATGGTTCGTGCTGATCTTCGCCAGCAAGCTCACGGACTTGATCGTTTGAAACTGTCATAGACAGCTCGCTGATCAACTCGTTGATGTCATTGAGATAAAGATCGGCGGCTTTCCAACGAGACAATAGTAAGACTTCACGCGTAACGTTGTGAGTAACAAACGGGTTACCGTCACGGTCACCGCCCATCCAAGAGGAGAAGTGCACTGGGCGAGCATCAATGGGTAAACCTTCTCCAAGGTAAGATTTTAGACGGTCATTCATCTCACGTAGGAAGTCCGGTACTGCTTCCCATAGCGAGTTTTCAACGACCGCAAAGCCCCACTTTGCTTCATCCAACGGAGTAGGGCGTTGTTGTCGAATCACGTCTGAATGCCAGCCTTGGGCAATCAGTTGCTCTAGGCGGCGTTCGGTTTTTCTGCGCTCTTTAGAAGAAAGATCGCTTAGCTCCAACTTTGATAAGCACTCGTTTATCTTGACCAGTTTGTTGATCATCGTACGGCGCGTAATTTCTGTTGGGTGAGCCGTCAATACCAATTCAATATTTAGATCACGAACCGCTTGGGCAGTGTCCAGTTTGCTCACATCGTTTTGTACCAGTTTAGAAAACAGCGAGTTAATCGCGTCTGGTTCACAAATGTGCTCTTCACAATGGCGTGAAATCGTGTGGTATTGCTCAGCGATATTGGTGAGGTTTAGAAATTGGTTAAACGCGCGAGTAACGGGCGTTAGCTGCTCATCAGGTAGATGTTTGATTTCTTCGATCAAGCTGTCCCTGTCTGCTTGATTCCCTGCTTGAGCTGATTTGGATAATTTACGAATGGTTTCCACTTTCTCGAAGATTTCTTCGCCATGGGCATCGCGAATGGTGTTACCCAATAAGTGGCCTAACATGCGCACATTACTTTTGAGTGCGGCGTATTTCTCGTTCATTGTCGTCCTGCCTCGTAAAAAAACTACATCCATTGTCCTTGTTAAGACTCCAATCTAGCGAAAAGCACCAGTTATAGTCAAATAAAGCAGACTAAGTTTGCAATTATTCCGCTGTCTCCTGATTTAGAGCAAATTTACGGCAGCCATAGAGTAAGAAGTGAAAATTAATTACAAAATAACAAGTTAAATAAGTGTTAAGACTAGCGCTGAATTGTGAAGATAAAAAGATGCAGCTCAATCGAGCTGCACAGACTTTCGAGCTTAAACGCGTATTAACAGCAGTACTTGACCATTGCCTTTGAAAGCACATCAATTGTGGGGTCGATAAAGTCGAAGGATAGAAACTCATCCGGTTGATGGGCTTGGTCGATTGACCCAGGGCCGAGCACCAAGGTTGGACACAACTGTTGTAGAAATGGTGCTTCAGTACAGTAGTTCACGGTTTCTGAACTGGTTTGGCAGATCTCTTCAACACCACCAATAAATGGGTGGTCATGTTGGCATTCGTAACCCGGAATAGGCTCATGCAATGGAATAACCTCCAGTCTCCCAGGCCATTTCGCTTCGACTTCTTTTAATGCTCCGCGCAACATGTTCTCTAAACCATCAAGGCTAATGCCAGGAAGAGGACGCACGTCGTAATGCAGCTCACAGCAACCACAAATACGGTTAGCGCTGTCACCACCGTGAATGTGTCCAAGGTTTAGGGTAGGGCTTGGAATGGCAAAACCCGGATGGTGATATTCTTTAATCAATTTGTCACGCAGTTGCATCATGGCGAACATGACTTCATGCATGATCTCAATAGCGTTAACGCCAAGCGCTGGGTCCGATGAGTGACCGGACTTGCCTGTTACGCGAATGGCATTTGCCACATGCCCTTTATGACCTCGAATTGGTACAAGGCTGGTGGGTTCACCAATGATGCAGTAATCCGGCTTAAATGGGGCGTTTGCTGTGAAATGTCGCGCGCCCAACATGGTGGTCTCTTCGTCACAAGTGGCTAATACGTAGAGTGGTTTGCTCTGCTTGCTCCAATCGACTTTCTTCACTGCTTCATAAATAAAGGCGAAAAAGCCTTTCATGTCTGCTGTGCCTAAACCGTAGAAGCGGTTGTCTTTTTCCGTCAGTTTATGCGGATCGAAATTCCATCGCCCTTGATCGAATGGCACGGTATCACTATGGCCAGCAAGTAAAAGGCCACCTTCACCCTCACCCATACGTGCGATCATATTGTGCTTGCCTGGCTCGACTTCGATCACTTCAACGCTAAAACCCAGATCTTTAAACCAAGATGCGAGTTTTTCGATGACTTTTGTATTGCCCTGATCCCAGCTCGGATCCGTGGAGCTGATAGAAGAGGTGCTGATGAGTCCTTCATAGACCTCTAGAAAAGTTGGTAATTGCATGGATTCTTCAAATCTCCTGTTGACAGACAGACCACAAAAATGTAAAACACATATTAAATCATATTTAATGAATAAAAAATCAAAATAAAGCAGAAATTAAATATGAATAGTCATTTGAGCCTTTAAGTATATGGATGTCACACAATGCTAAAAACCACGATTATTGGAGCCAGCGGTTACACCGGTGCAGAGTTAGCGTTAATGGTTAATAAACACCCACAACTCACGCTATCAGGTTTATACGTTTCCGCCAACAGTGTTGATGCGGGAAAGAGCATCGCGCAGCTACACGGTAAGCTAGCGGGCATCATTGATATGCCAGTTTTACCACTAACGGATCCACTGCAAATCGCTCAAGAATCGGACGTGGTGTTTTTGGCAACGGCTCACGAAGTCAGCCATGATTTAGCCCCAACTTTCTTGGCGACAGGCTGTCAGGTATTCGATTTATCGGGTGCATTCCGTGTGAAAAGTGAAGGCTTTTACGACACTTTTTATGGCTTCGCACATCAACATAACAACTGGCTAGATAAAGCAGCATACGGCTTAGCAGAGTGGAACCAAGAGCAGATTAAAACTACTCCTTTGATTGCGGTGGCAGGTTGTTACCCAACCGCTTCACAGCTTGCAATCAAACCTTTATTAGAACATGCGTTGCTCGATACCAACCAATGGCCAGTGATCAACGCAACCAGTGGTGTATCAGGTGCAGGGCGTAAAGCCTCCATGGTTAACAGCTTCTGTGAAGTGAGCTTGCAACCTTATGGTGTATTTAACCATCGTCACCAGCCAGAGATTGCTCAGCACTTGGGTTGCGATGTGATTTTTACTCCGCACCTCGGCAACTTTAAACGCGGCATTCTTGCCACTATCACCATGAAGCTTGCGCAAGGTGTGACAGAAGCACAAGTGGCACAGGCGTTTGAACAAGCTTATCAAGGCAAGCCTGCGGTGCGTCTTAAAGGCGACGGTATTCCACGTATTCAGGATGTCGAAAATACCCCTTTCTGTGATATCGGCTGGAAGGTACAAGGCGAACACATCATTGTGATTTCAGCTATCGACAACCTACTTAAAGGTGCATCGAGTCAAGCGATGCAATGTCTCAATATTCATTACGGTTACCCAGAACTGACAGCGTTGCTGTAGTCGTTGAAAGAGGGAAATGCGATGACGCAAACCAATCAAGCTCCTTTAGTCATTAAGCTAGGTGGTGCAGCTCTATCATGCACTCAAACCTTAAGCCAACTTTTTGGTGCCATTGCGGCTTACCAAAAATCGGCACAGCGACAAATCGCCATCGTTCATGGCGGTGGCTACCTAGTTGATGAGTTGATGGCAAAGCTTCAGCTTGAAACCGTTAAGAAAAACGGTTTACGCGTAACGCCTTACGATCAAATTCCTGTGATTGCAGGCGCGCTTGCAGGCACTGCGAATAAGTTACTTCAAGGTCAAGCGATTGCGGACGGTCTTAACGCTGTGGGCCTTAGCCTTGCGGATGGTGGTTTGTGTCTTGTTGAAGAACTTGACCCAGAACTCGGCGCGGTAGGCAAAGCATCACCGGGTGACTCAGCACTATTACAAGCGGTGCTAAACACAGGTGCACTGCCGATCATCAGTTCAATTGGTTTAACCAAAGATGGCCAGATGATGAATGTGAATGCTGATCAAGCAGCAGTCGCGGTTGCGGGCGCATTAGATGCGGAGTTAGTCCTGTTATCAGACGTGAGTGGTGTATTAGATGGAAAAGGCCATTTGATCAAAACCCTGTCAGAGCAGCAAGCTAACTCGTTGATCGATGGACATGTGATCACCGATGGCATGATCGTCAAAGTTAAAGCTGCTTTGGAGGCCGCCAATGATCTTGGCCGTCCAATTGAAGTCGCGACCTGGCGTTACCCAGAAAAATTAGCACAGTTATTCGCTGGTGAAAGTATTGGTACTCAATTCTTGCCTCAATAAGCATCAGCAAAAGAATTCAATATTAGGAAGTCGTAGTTGGCACTGACCGCCGAGCGCAGCGCCAGTTAAGTTTGGAGAAAAAACATGAGCAAAGTGAACGTAAATAAAGTGGTAGTCGCATACTCAGGCGGTCTAGATACTTCAGTAATCATCCCGTGGCTAAAAGAGAACTACGACTGTGAAGTAGTGGCTTTCGTTGCCGATGTTGGTCAAGGTGCCGAAGAGCTAGAAGGCATTGAAGCGAAAGCAAAAGCCTCTGGTGCTTCTGAGTGCTACATCGCTGACTTGAAAGAAGAAATGGTCGCAGACTACATTTACCCAACGCTAAAAACCGGCGCGTACTACGAAGGTAAGTACCTGCTAGGTACATCAATGGCGCGTCCAATCATTGCCAAAGCGCAGGTTGAAGTGGCACGTAAAGTGGGCGCGGACGCTCTGTGTCATGGCTGTACAGGTAAAGGTAACGACCAAGTACGTTTTGAAGGCGCATTCGCAGCACTAGCACCGGACTTACAAGTGATTGCACCTTGGCGTGAGTGGGACCTAGTGAGCCGTGAAGAGTGTTTGGATTACCTAGCTGAGCGTAATATTCCTTGCTCTGCGTCTCTTACTAAGATCTATTCACGTGATGCAAACGCATGGCACATTTCGACGGAAGGCGGCGTTTTAGAAGATACGTGGAACGCACCAAACGAAGACTGCTGGGTGTGGACTGTCGACCCAGAGCAAGCGCCAAATGAAGCGGAATACGTCACGCTGAAAGTAGAAAAAGGTGAAGTGGTCGAAGTTGATGGTGAAGTGATGACACCATACAACGCACTGGTTTACCTAAACGAGAAGGGCGCTAAGCACGGTGTTGGCCGTATCGATATCGTGGAAAACCGTCTTGTTGGGATGAAGTCTCGTGGTTGTTATGAAACACCGGGAGGCACCATCATGATGGAAGCGCTGCGTGCTGTAGAGCAGCTTGTGCTAGACAAATCATCATTCGAATTCCGTGAGGAGCTAGGTCTAAAAGCGTCTCACCTTGTATACGATGGCCGTTGGTTTACGCCACTATGTAAATCCATCCTTGCCGCTTCAGAAGAGCTAGCGCAAGACGTTAACGGTGAAGTGGTTGTTAAGCTCTACAAAGGTCAAGCGACAGTGACGCAAAAACGTTCTGACAACAGCTTGTATTCAGAAGAGTTCGCGACTTTTGGTGAAGATGAAGTTTACGACCAAAGCCATGCAGGTGGGTTTATCCGTCTTTACTCGCTATCAAGCCGTATTCGTGCATTGAACAGCCAGAAGAAATAATCCCTTAACATCCATCTCGGATTGAATAAAGACCCGCCATTTATAGGCGGGTCTTTTGGTTTCTAAAAGCGGGTATCTAAAGTTGGTTTGAATATATATGTAAAAATATTGAATTTATACTTTATTTTTTATCGAAATTGCCGTAACGTTGACCCATAAGAAAAAGTGAGCAAATGACCATCAAATTGGTTACTACTCATTCGAGAACGTTAGAGTAAGCAATAGTCATCAGGAGAGACGCAATGGCATTATGGGGCGGAAGATTTACCCAAGCGGCAGACACCAGATTTAAAGAGTTCAATGATTCGTTGCGTTTTGACTACCGATTGGCTGAGCAAGACATCGTAGGTTCAATCGCATGGTCTAAAGCTCTGCTTTCTGTTGATGTGCTATCGGCAGAAGAACAGCAGAAACTGGAACTTGCTTTAAATGAGCTGAAGTTAGAAGTGATGGAAGACCCTCACCAAATTCTTCGCTCTGATGCAGAAGATATCCACTCTTGGGTTGAACAGCAGCTAATCAGTAAAGTGGGAGATTTAGGTAAAAAACTCCACACTGGGCGTTCTCGGAATGACCAAGTCGCCACAGACTTGAAACTTTGGTGTCGTCAGCAAGGTCAGCAATTATTGATTGCTTTAGATCGCCTACAAGCACAAATGGTCCATGTTGCTAAACAGCACCAAGGCACCGTATTGCCAGGCTATACTCATCTTCAGCGTGCTCAACCTGTAACCTTTGCTCACTGGTGCTTGGCTTATGTTGAAATGTTCGAGCGTGACTACTCTCGTCTGAATGATGCCTTACAGCGTCTCGACACTTGTCCACTTGGCTCGGGTGCGTTAGCGGGAACGGCTTATCCGATTGATCGCGAACAATTAGCACATAATCTCGGTTTCCACCGTGCTACGCGTAATTCACTCGATTCGGTTTCAGATCGTGATCATGTGATGGAACTGATGTCGGTGGCGTCGATTTCTATGCTTCACCTTTCTCGTCTTGCAGAAGATATGATCTTCTACAATTCAGGCGAGTCAAACTTCATTGAGTTAGCGGATACGGTGACATCTGGTTCGTCATTAATGCCACAGAAGAAAAACCCAGATGCACTTGAGTTGATCCGTGGTAAGACAGGGCGTGTCTATGGCGCATTATCGAGCATGATGATGACAGTTAAAGCCTTGCCATTGGCGTACAACAAAGACATGCAGGAAGATAAAGAAGGGTTGTTTGACGCTTTAGATACATGGAACGACTGCATGGAAATGGCAGCTCTGTGTTTTGACGGTATTAAAGTGAATGGCGAGCGCACACTAGAAGCGGCGAAACAAGGTTACGCAAACTCGACTGAGTTGGCTGATTACCTAGTGGCGAAAGGCATCCCATTCCGTGAAGCTCACCACATCGTCGGTGTCGCGGTCGTTGGTGCTATTGCTAAAGGCTGTGCGCTGGAAGAATTGTCTCTGCAAGAGCTAAAAGCCTTCTCTGAGGTGATTGAAGATGATGTGTATGACATTCTGACTATCGATTCGTGTTTGGAAAAGCGTTGTGCTTTGGGGGGTGTTTCGCCTCACCAGGTCGCTTACGCGGTAGAACAAGCGGATAAGCGCCTGAGCCAGCGTGACAGCTCGGCGGTGAAAGTGCGTCCTGCACGTTTGACGGAC
The DNA here is from genome assembly GCF_033338655.1 of Vibrio sp. Vb1729. Lineage (NCBI taxonomy): Bacteria > Pseudomonadati > Pseudomonadota > Gammaproteobacteria > Vibrionales > Vibrionaceae > Vibrio > Vibrio sp. Vb1729. The sequence goes on from NZ_JAWOTB010000019.1 coordinate 18,054, forward strand.
ATTGAAACGTTGGAAGGTATGGTTGCTTACTGGGCGAACCTTGGTGAGAATCTTCCGCGCTCTCGTAATGAGCTCGTGAGAGATATTGGCTCTTTTGCGGTGGCTGAGCATCATGGTGAAGTGACGGGTTGCGCTTCTCTATATGTGTATGACTCAGGGTTGGCAGAAATACGCTCTCTTGGTATCGAAGCGGGCTGGCAAGGCCAAGGGCAGGGCAGTGCGATTGTGAACTATTTGGTTGAGAAAGCGCGCCAGATGGCGATCAAGAAAGTCTTTGTTCTAACGCGAACGCCTGAGTTCTTTATGAAGCAAAGCTTTTTACCTACATCGAAGTCATTACTGCCGGAGAAAGTTCTGAAAGATTGCGATCAGTGCCCACGTCAACATGCATGTGATGAGGTAGCGCTTGAGATCAATTTAATGGAGCAAGTGATCCAAAAAACGCATGTGGCATGAACTGAAGTTGTGGAGTGATTTTATTAGCATTCAATGACATAGTCATTTTCCTGTTTACTTACATCAGTATTCGCTAAAAAAATCGAAAAAATTTGGAACCTTTGAGAGGAAGCCCGGTCTATTAAAGTACCACTGCTTTTTCTTAGAAGAATCTAAGAGAGCCCCAGAACTGACATTGGTTTTGGGGCTTTTTTCTATCTGTCACTTTTCTCTTTTTTATTGGCCTTTTTTTGTCCCTTTCGACGTTGCCAAGGCAAGATGACAAAACGCATCCATAAGTGTAGAAACAACAAAACGTTGAAAGCGAAGCCGGCAAAGATCAAAGCGATCGACTCGATGCTTTGTGGATCATCTTTGAGCGTAAACCACCACACAATCCAACACAGTACAGAAAGTACCGTCAATTGATCCAAGCATCGTTGGCAACGTCCAAGTTTTTTCCAAAACCAATGTTCCTCGCAGCGGCGACAAGTCATAGTGTTTTCCAAACCATTAGTGTTGCTTCAGATTATATATCTAACTAAATGGTGGAAAGCGTTTCTTACACGGGCTTAGAGCGCCATGACACAACCAAAAATGGAAAGTTAGCTTTGTAAAAGCTTTGTGGCACGTAATTGATGTATGGTGTGCTGTCAGTCTTTAACAGGAAATATAATGATGTCGACAGAGTTGAAACTTGCGCTGAGTATCGCTGGTGGGTTCTTTATGATCGGTGTTGTCGCGATTTATATGGTCAGCCGCTATGCAATGATGGCAGCGTAAGAGAGATTTTATTGCGCCGAAGTAGCAAAGCAAAGCCTCGTTGATGACGAGGCTTTGCTTTATATTTAGATAGAAGCCTGAAAGCGTTAGCAGCCAGGGCCGCAGTCAAGACAATGTTTCACCATTTCTGGCCCTAAGTGTAGTTTTGCATTCAAATCACGTAGAGCGGTGCGGACGCCTTCTTCAATCACTGGGTGATAGAAGGGCATATCTAACATCTCAGAAATCGTCATCCTATTTTGGTGCGCCCATGCTAAAAGGTGAGCAAGATGCTCTGCATTCGGGCCCATCATTTCTGCACCTAAAAAACGTCCAGTGCCTTGCTCTCCGTAGACATGCAGAATGCCTTTATTACGAAGCATGACGCGCGAACGTCCTTGATTTTCAAACGAGACTTCACCGGTTGCGAAACATCCACATGTGCCTAGACGTGTTTCTAGTTGTTTATATGTTTCTCCAACCATAGCAATTTGAGGGTCGGAGAACACGGCTGAAATTGGTGAGCGACGCAGACCCGCACGAATATCTGGGAAACGGCCTGCGTTGTCTCCAGCAATACGGCCTTGGTCAGCGGCTTCGTGCAGCAGTGGAATTTGGTTACTTGCATCACCTGCGATGAAGATGCTCTCTACCGAAGTTTGCAATGTGTAGTGATCCGCCGTTGGTACGCCACGTTCATCGAGAGCCACATTGGTGTTCTCGATCGCCAGCTTATCGACGTTTGGACGACGACCCGTTGCAGCCAATACGTAATCGACAACGAAAGTTTCTAATTCGCCATCATGGTTGATGAATTGGATTTCGACCTTGTCTTCGCCGTCATTGTCTGACGAAGCAATGCGTTTCATGCTTTCGACTTTTACATCTGCATCAAGGTAGAACTCTTCCTTAAAGGCTTTATCTGCATACGCCATCACCTCTGGGTCTGTCAGTGGGCCCACTTGTCCTCCAATGCCAAAGAGCTTCACGTTTACTCCTAGGCGGTGTAAAGCCTGACCCAATTCAAGGCCGATGACTCCTGGGCCAAATACTGCCACGGACTCTGGTAAGTCATCCCAGTCAAATACATCATCGTTAATCACTAGGCGATCACCCAGTTCATTCCAAGCTGCCGGATATGCTGGACGAGATCCTGTCGCAATAACAATGCGCTGTGCGGTGACCTGAGTATGATCATCTATGATGAGAGTGTGGTCATCGGCAAACTTCGCGTAGCCCGATAGTTTGTCTTCAGCGGGAATATCATCGACACTTTCAAGCACAAAGCCAACAAAACGATCGCGTTCGCGCTTTACACGATCCATAACTTCTCGTCCGTTAATTCGTACTTCACCTTGCGGGTGTATCCCAAATCCAGGTGCTTTTTCGATTTGATGAACACTTTCTGCTGCCGCAATTAACAGCTTAGACGGCATGCATCCGACACGAGCACAGGTTGTTCCGTAGGGACCGCCCTCAATCATTACCACGCTGTTGGTATGAGCTTTTGCTGCTCGATAAGCACCAAGACCAGCCGTCCCGCCACCAATAACCGCTACGTCGACATTAACTTGTTTCATCGTGAACTCTCGCTTTTGTTTTAAGCCAAGCTAGCTACATTGAGCTTGGAGAGTGAATTGGATAGTTGAATCTGGATAAGTAGTCACCTTATTGGTAGATGACTACTTATCTAGACTAGTAGAAGAAGTGGTTTAGGGTTGGCCTCCGAGCCAAAAGGCACCGGAGACCGAGTATGGACAGCTTAGCCTAGATACGCTTCTAGCTCTTCGCTACCGCCGATGTGCTTGCCACCGATAAAGACTTGTGGAACAGTCGTGCGACCAGATATAGCTCGTAGACTAACTGTTGTTGCGTCTTTACCCAGAATCACTTCTTCATATTGAAGACCGTGGTCAATCAGATTTTGTTTCGCTTTCATACAGAAAGGGCAGCCTGGTTTAGTGAACACAGTGATGGATTCTTGCGTTTTGTAGTCAGGCGCTATGTAGTTCAGCATCGTATCTGCGTCTGACACCTTGAATGGGTCGCCTGGTTCGTTTGGCTCAATGAACATTTTTTCCACTACGCCATCTTTTACTAGCATGCTGTAACGCCATGAACGTTTGCCAAAGCCGATGTCGTTTTTATCCACTAACATACCCATGCCATCGGTGAATTCACCATTACCATCCGGGATGAAGGTAATGTTTTCTGCTTCTTGGTCTTGTTTCCATGCATTCATCACGAACGTATCATTGACCGAGACACAAATAATCTCATCCACTCCGTGCTCTTTAAATACAGGGAACAATTCGTTGTAACGAGGTAGATGGCTTGATGAACAGGTTGGAGTAAATGCACCCGGTAAGCTAAATACGATAACGGTCTTACCTTTAAATAGCTCATCGGTCGTTACATTCACCCAAGAGTCACCTTGACGAACTGGAAAAGTAACTTGAGGGACTTGTTGACCTTCTTTAGATACAAACATAATGATTTCCTTTAACTATTTTAAATTATGCGTATAGAGCTTAGCGTTTTTCGTCGCTCTGTTTCGTTTTGTTGAGCCCATTATTGTAAAAATCCTTTGATAGCTCTAATCGTTTGGTGTTATGGTTTTGATAGGTATTAGCTATTGTTAAAGAAGCGAAGCGTGAAGTATGAATATTCGAGATTTTGAGTACTTAGTTGCACTTGCGGAACATAAGCACTTTCGCAAAGCGGCAGAGGCATGTTTTGTTAGCCAGCCAACATTGAGTGGGCAAATTCGTAAACTAGAGGACGAACTCGGGACCACGCTTTTAGAGCGAAGCAGCCGACGTGTTTTGTTTACCGATTCAGGGTTACAGCTGGTGGAGCAGGCTAAACGCATCTTAAGTGAAGTGAAAACCTTCAGAGATATGGCAAGCGGTCAAAGCGGAGCCATGACTGGACCGATGCATATTGGTTTCATCCCGACGGTTGGGCCTTATCTACTACCCAAAATTCTGCCGCAGATAAAAGAAGCATTTCCTGAGCTGGAGCTATTTCTGCACGAAGCTCAAACACATCAATTAGTGCGTCAATTGGAAGAAGGCAAACTAGATTGCTTAGTTTTAGCTTCGGTTGATGAAACTGCGCCATTTAAAGAGATCGAAGTGTATCAAGAGCCATTAAGTGTCGCAGTGCCATGTGACCACGAGTGGGCCTCTCTCGACCATGTTGATATGTTGGAGCTGAATGGTAAAACCGTTTTAGCGTTGGGAGACGGCCACTGTCTGCGAGATCAAGCGTTAGGTTTTTGTTTTGCCGCTGGTGCAAAAGACGATGAGCGTTTTAAAGCCACCAGCTTGGAGACGTTACGCAATATGGTTGCTGCCGGTGCGGGGATTACGTTATTGCCTCAGCTTTCTATCCCTAATGAGAAGCAAAAAGATGGCGTATGCTACGTACCAGCTGTTAACCCAACACCCTCGCGTAATATCGTTCTCGTATATCGTCCGGGCTCACCATTACGAGCTAGGTTTGAAGCTTTAGCAGCGAAGATTAAAGAGGTGTTGGCTTCTTATCCATCATTGAATGCTGCAGCATAAGAAGCAGACATAAAAAAGGGAGAGCTTGATGCTCTCCCTTGTGCTTTTGTGATTTAGAACAGTTCTTCTGCGCCAGAGCCTGAAGAGTAAATACTATCTTCTAAACGGTCGCCAGCGTATTCGGTAGGCTCCGTGCCTTTTTCAAAGTATTCGAACATTGATGTGCTATCTACCTTGTGCGTTAGCATACCGCTGTTGCGATCAATACGAACTCGAATAATATCCTCTGGAATATTTTTACCTTGCTCCGGCGTCCCTTCTAGCGCAACACGCATGAAGTCAATCCAAGCAGGCTCTGCGGTTTTCGCACCCGACTCGGCACCAGAAATTTGGCCTTGCCCTAGGTTGCTGTTAACAGTGGTGCGGCCAAGTGCACGTGAGTGATCATCAAAGCCAACCCAAGCTATCGCAACGACACCAGGTCCATAGCCATTGTACCAAGCATCCTTGGAATCATTCGTTGTACCCGTTTTACCCCCGATATCACGACGACCAAGTTTTTGCGCGCGCCAGCCTGTACCATTCCAACCTGTGCCTTCACGCCAGTTACCGCCACCCCAAATGTTGCTGTACATCATCTCACGCATTAAGAATGCATTCTGTTCGGAGATAACTTGCGGTGCATATTGAGGTTCATCATTTTCAAGGGCATTGTCTGTTGCAAGGCCGTCAATTGCGACGTCTTGTTCGCCAAATTCATCAGCGTAGCGATTTTCTGGCTGCTCGCTCATTTGTGGACAATCCTTATGACAAACACTCTTTGGATTGGCTTTAAACAGTACTTCACCGAATGCATCTTCCACGCGTTCTACATAGAATGGTTCAACGTAATAACCACCGTTTGCAAACACAGAGTAACCTTGTGCCACTTTCATTGGTGTTAAGCTGCCAGCTCCGAGTGCGATGGTCTCAGAGCGTGGTACTTGGTTAATATCAAAACCGAAACGAGTAAGGTACTGACGTGTCTCCTCGAGGCCAACTTCACGGAGTGTACGTACTGCCATGACGTTTTTTGATTGAGCTAAGCCGAGGCGAAGACGCGTTGGACCACCATAAGTCGGTGGTGAGTTTTTTGGTCGCCAAGCTGAACCAGAACCTGCATCCCACTTGTTAATCGGCGCATCGTTAATCAAAGTGGCTAGAGTCAGTCCTTTGTCAATTGCTGCCGAGTAGATGAAAGGCTTGATACTTGAACCAACCTGACGCACTGACATGGTTGCACGGTTAAACTTGCTGTGAACAAAGTTGAAACCACCAACCAGCGACAATATCGCGCCATTTTCTGGGTTCATCGCAACAAACGCGGTGTTTGCTGTCGGCACTTGGCTCAGTTTCCAGCTCAGTGTTGTGTTGTCATCTTCATCGGTTTCACTTACTTCGCGAACCCAAACTTGTTGACCTGTCGCTAGCACATCATGCGCTGACTTTGGTGTTGAGCCTTGGCGGTTATCAGTAATGTACTTACGCGCCCAGTGCATTCCAGTCCAAGGGATGGTTTGCTCTTCATGGTTCTTAACCCATACTTGTGCCGTCTTATCATCGACTTTCGTCACAACCGCAGGGTAAAGGTCACCATAAGTTGGCTGTTTCTTCAGGTGCTTTTCTATTTGCTCATTGTCCCAGGCCGCTTCCCCTTCTTTCCAAAGCACACTTTCTGCACCACGGTAGCCATGACGTTCATCGTATGACAAGAGGTTATTTACCGCAGACGTATTTGCAGCATCTTGCAGTTTAGAATCCACAGTCATGTAGATATTCAAGCCAGAGGTGTAAGCTTCTTCTTCACCGTACTCTTTTACTGCCCATGCACGAGCCAACTCTGCTACGTAAGGTGCGGAAAGCTCAATCTCAGCGCTATGATAACGCGCCACGATAGGTTCATTGCGTGCTTCGTCATACTGCTCTTGTGTAATGTATTTCTCATCAAGCATTCGCATTAATACAACGTTACGGCGTTTTGTTGCGCGCTCAAGAGAGTAAATTGGGTTCATGGTTGATGGCGCTTTTGGCATACCAGCGAGTGTTGCAATCTCACTTAACGTCAATTCATCAAGGCTCTTACCAAAATACACTTGAGCGGCAGCACCAAAGCCATATGAGCGGTAACCAAGGAAGATTTTATTGACATAAAGCTCCATGATTTCTTGCTTACTTAAAAGCTGCTCAATATGGATAGCAATAAAAATCTCTTTAATCTTACGCATGATCTTCTTCTCATTAGATAAGAAGAAGTTACGAGCTAGCTGTTGCGTAATCGTACTTGCACCCTGTTTAGCCGAGCCTGAAACCGCAACAACAACAGCTGCACGAGTGATGCCGATAGGGTCGATACCAGGATGCTCGTAGAAACGGCTATCTTCGGTTGCGATGAGCGCGTGAATTAAGTCTTGAGGAATTTCGTCATAAGTAACAGGAATACGACGCTTTTCACCGAACTGTGCGATCAGCTTCCCGTCTTGACTAAACACCTTCATAGGTGTTTGTAATTCAACGTCTTTTAGAGTTGCAACATCTGGCAATTCAGGCTTCACATACTGATAGAAGCCAAATATTGTGGTGACTCCAAGAATTATGCAAATCAATGTTAAAAATAATAAACGCTTTATGAACTTCACCGGAGAATCCCTGATTGGTTGAGGCTGTGTAACGGCAAACCCTTGTACTCTTAGGTCAAAAATTTAGCACATAAGAGATATTAACTCTTATTTGGATGCTAATAACAACCTTTGCACGAAGAAATTTCGGAGCGAGAGTAAGAGATGGATAAGCTAATCGTTACCGGCATCGATATAGGCCATAACAGCCTCAAAGCCGTAGTACTTAAACCCACAGGCAACAATTACGCTCTGTTGGGTTACAAAGAAATATTACTAAAGGAAGGTATTGTCGCTGAAAATAACACCATAAATCATCAAGAAATTGTAAAGACCCTCAAGCAGATAAAAAAAGAACTGCCTTTTGGCGCTAAAAAAGTTGCGATTTCAGTTCCTGATAACTCGGTAATTAGCAAGAAACTGCAAATAGAACAAAATCTTGAAGAGAGTGAAGTTGAGTTTGCAGTGATACAAGCCTTTTCTCATCAATCGCCATTCCCTGTCGAAGAGCTGAGTTTAGACTTCGTTCGTCTTCGCGCTGAGGGCGGGCAGAGTGGCAGTGATAGCTATCAAGTGTTTGCGACAAGAAAAGATGTGGTAGAAGGCCGAGTCGATGCATTACAAAAGTCCGGACTAAAACCTGTTTTAGTGGACGTGCATTCGCAAAGCCTTGGTCATATCTGGAAGCTCACCGCCGATCGCTTTCCTGACAAAAACAAATACTGCTTACTCGATATTGGCACCTTATCGAGCTCCTTCACCATGTTTACCGAACAAGGTGAACTGTTTCACAAAGAGTTTGCTTACGGCACACGCGGAGCAAACAGCGCTTCTCCAGTCGATTTTCTGTCCGATGATGCTCAGGAGAAAACAGAGCTGTTTAACCGTCAAATCATAGAGCGAGTAAAGCGCCAGATGCAGCTCTATACCTCAATCAATGGCTCACAAAACATCAAGGGTATCTGGTTATCAGGGGAGGGGGCCTCCACTCCCATGCTCGCAGAAGAGTTGTCTCAACAATTGTCGTTAGAGTGTGAATTGCTAAATCCGCTAGGGCTATTCGAGATGAAGGTGTCTAAGCGTAAGCGTCGTGCTGTGGATTGGCAGCATTTCTCAACAGCAGCCGGACTGGCCGTTCGTGGCATTCATTGGCTAGGAGGCGCCCGTGCTTTATCGCATTAATTTACTTCCTTGGCGAGAGAATCAAAGAGAAGAGCACCGACGTCGTTTCATCAGTTTGGTCGCATTAGGCATGTTGGTCGCTGTTGGCATCCAGTGGGGTATTGGAAAGTTTTTTGAGTACCAACAAGATCAACAACAGGATCGGCTCGATTACCTCACTCACTACATTGCCGAACTCGACCAGCGTATTGAAGCAATGAAAATTGCAGAGCAAGAGCACAGCAAAATCCTCGAACGCCTAAAGGTCGTTGAAGGTTTACAAAACGGACGAAACAAAACGACCGAGTTCATGAACTTAATGCCTGCCGTTATCCCTGAAGGTGTATATGTCGACAAGATCAAAATGAATGATCTGGAAATTGAGATCTCTGGGATCTCTGATAGCACTCCAAAACTTGCCACGATGCTGGACAACATGGAGCGCTCGGCCAAGTTGAACGACGTAGAAATGCATTCCATCGTTCACGGCAAAGCCCGTTTTGGGAAAGAGTTTCAAACATTCAAAGTGTCTTTCATGTTCAAAGTAACGGAGAAGAAATTGGAGGCTCAACGTGGTTGATTGGCAGGATCTCGAAATCGATGAAATGGCCGAGTGGCCATTGTTGCCCCAGATTATAGTAATCGCGCTTCTGATCATGGTGATTCAAGGCTTAGGTTATTGGTTTTACCTTAAACCGAAAGAAGAACAGTTGAATCACTTGATCCAGCAGGAGCAGACACTCAAGGTGGCATTGAAGATCAAAGCGAACAAAGTGGCAGCGTTGCCTCAGCTTCAATCTCAATTGGATGAACTTACCACCCGTTACGAGTTATTGCTGCAGCAACTGCCTGCGCAAAAAGAGCTGGCTACAATGCTCGCTTCAGTGAATGAACTTGGCATCGACAATAAGCTGACTTTCACCCGAATCGACTGGGGCGAAAAACAATCAGAGCACTTCCTTTATCGTCTCCCTTTAAACATTGAGTTAACGGGTGACTTTCATGACATCGGCCATTTTTCTCAGGCGATAGCGACGCTACCTCGAATCATCACGTTTAAAGATGTGACTTGGCAACGTGTCAGCCAAGAGAGCGAAACTCTGCACTTTCGGGTGCGCGCTAACACCTATCAGTTTAAGCCGGAGGAGACGAAAAATGACAAGTAAGTCTTTGTTGCTGGTACTGATGGGTTCTCTATTGATGGGCTGCCAGGCGAATGATGAATCATTGACGGATTTTATTCGAGGAGTGGAAACACAGGCGCGTCGAGAGGTCGAGAAGCTTAAGCCCGCAGACAAGTATGTTGCAGTCACGTACGCACCGGAAGTACAGCGTGCACCCTTTGAATTGCCCAAAGAAGCCACCATCGCGACTCAGCCAGTTGCAAGAAAAGATTGTTGGCAACCGCCCTCAAGAAGGCGAACTGGAAAATTAGAAAAATTCCCATTAAGCCAATTACGTTTGAAAGGGGTCATGGGCATGGATAACACGGTTTCTGGCCTCGTTCAGGCTCCCAATGGCACCGTCTATAAAGTTAAGCCGGGTCAATACCTTGGACGCAATAATGGCAAAGTGACCCATGTCAGCCACTCCTATTTGTTGATTAATGAAACGTTGCCCGACGGCTTAGGATGTTGGCAAAAACGTAAAGTTAAGTTGGCTTTGAGATAGCCCCATTTATTTTTGATATTGAGTAATGAAAATGAGACAAGGATTAACACGTACACCAAGGATACTTACTGGGCTCTTCTCCTTATGGTTGTTTGTATTTTTAGCCCCTTTAGCGGCAGCTGAAGAAGTTTCGTCCAATGCCCTAAAAAGTATCGACTTTCGAACTAATAAAGATAAAGACGCCGTGATTGTCGTCGAATTGGCGTCACCGGCTGCGATTGTAGATATCAAGCGTGTACAGGAAGGGTTAAGTATCGATTTGCTTAACACTTCAGTAAAAGACGAGCAATTGTATCTCCTAGACGTGAAAGATTTTTCGACTGTGGTTGAGAGCGTAGAAGTGTTTCGCGACACCTCGACGACGCGCTTGGTTGCGAACATCAATGAAGAATACATGCATGATTACCGTTTAACGGGGCGTTTTTTGGAAATCAAAGTAGCGAAGATCAAACCCAATGAGAAAGCCCCAGATAAAAGCATTTTAGAAAGAGAAGGTAAGCTTATTTCGATTAACTTCCAAGATATTCCTGTGCGAAATGTTTTGCAGCTTATTGCTGATTACAACCAATTTAATTTGGTTGTCTCCGACTCTGTCGAAGGCAACCTCACGCTTCGTCTTGATGGTGTCCCTTGGCAGCAAGTGCTGGATATTATTTTGCAAATTAAGGGGTTAGATAAGCGTGTCGATGGCAACGTGATTTTAGTTGCTCCGACTGATGAGCTGGACTTGCGTGAGAAGCAGCAGTTAGAAAAACAAAAACTGACGGAAGAAATGGGAGAGCTTTCATCTGAAATCATCAAAGTTAATTTTGCTAAAGCATCAGACATTGCGGAGATGATCAATGGTGAAGGAAATATCAGCATGCTGTCAGAGCGCGGCAGTATGACCATTGATGAGCGAACTAACTCGTTATTGATTAGAGAGTTACCTGAAAACATCGAGGTGATTCGAGAAATTATTGAGTCTTTGGATATTCCAGTTAAACAGGTTCAAATTGAGGCGCGTATTGTGACCATAAATGAAGGTAACATGGACGAGCTAGGTATTCGTTGGGGTTTTACGTCTATTAATGGCAGTAATACAGTGGGCGGTTCTATTGAGAACAACCTTGCCACGATCGGTCTCTATAATGGAGAAGGGGGTGATGACGGTGGTGACGGTGATGGAGTAGGGATCGATGACTTCCTAAATGTAAACTTAGCTGCAACCAGCCCGAATGCGACCAGTCTTGCTTTCCAAGTAGCGAAGTTAGGATCAGACACACTACTTGATTTGGAACTTTCTGCGCTGCAACAAGAGTCTAAAGCTGAGATTATCTCGAGCCCACGTTTGATCACTACCAATAAGAAGCCTGCCTATATCGAACAAGGTACAGAGATTCCTTATCTTGAGTCATCATCAAGTGGTGCAACGACGGTGACGTTCAAAAAGGCGGTATTAAGTTTGAAGGTGACCCCGCAAATCACACCGGATAACCGCTTAGTGTTGGATTTAAGTGTCACGCAAGATAGACCAGGACAAGTCGTGAAGACAGGCACTGGTGAAGCTGTTGCGATTGATACTCAACGTATCGGGACGCAAGTGTTAGTGAATAACGGTGAAACGGTCGTTCTTGGTGGTATTTTTCAGCACAGCATTACTAACTCGGTGGACAAAGTGCCTTTGTTGGGCGACCTGCCGCTATTAGGTGCGCTTTTTCGTCGAAGTTATGAAAATGTTGGTAAAAGTGAGCTGTTAATTTTCGTCACGCCTAAGGTGGTGATTCAGTAGTTCTGTCTCGGGAAAAACTGATTAAATCAAAAATAAAGTTGCAATAGTGGCACCATGCTTGGATAATTTCGGGTCTTATCACGAATTATCTGTGAGGAACTGGTGCCACAAGCCTTGTAGAACAGCAGTTTAGCTGTGTTTTCTTGTGGCGATCTTATTGAATCAATGTTGTAAATTACTGCTAAACATGGCTGAGAAACGTAATATTTTCCTTGTTGGCCCAATGGGCGCCGGCAAAAGTACAATTGGTAGACATCTAGCACAGCAACTGCATATGGAGTTTGTTGACTCCGATACAGTGATCGAAGAGCGCACTGGTGCAGACATCTCTTGGGTTTTTGATGTAGAAGGTGAAGAAGGCTTCCGCAAGCGTGAAGAAGCGGTACTTGAAGACCTAACACAAGAGCAAGGCATCGTGCTTGCGACTGGCGGTGGCTCTGTTAAGAGCAAAGAAAACCGCAATCGTCTTTCGGCACGTGGTGTTGTTGTTTACTTAGAAACGACGATTGAAAAGCAACTTGCGCGTACAAACCGCGACAAGAAGCGTCCTTTACTTCAAACGGATAACCCTCGCGAAGTACTGGAGCAATTAGCTGAAGAACGTAATCCTTTATATGAAGAAGTAGCGGATTACACTGTTCGCACTGACGATCAAAGTGCAAAAGTGGTAGCCAACCAGATCGTAAAAATGCTAGAAGAGAGATAAGTCTTTATCTTTTTTTTAATTGGAGCAAACCGATGGAACGGATTACGGTCAACCTAGCTGAGCGTAGCTACCCAATCTCTATTGGCGCCGGGTTATTTGAGGACCCGGCGTACCTCTCTCAAGTTCTCTCAAACAAAAATGCAAAACAAAAAGTTGTTGTGATCAGTAATGTCACAGTGGCGCCTTTGTATGCAGACAAAATTTTAAAGCAACTCGAGCAGCTCGGCTGTAGTGCATCCTTGTTAGAATTGCCTGACGGTGAACAGTACAAAAACTTGGATGTATTTAATCAAGTAATGAACTTCTTACTGGAAGGGAGTTATGCTCGTGATGTTGTGATCATCGCGTTAGGTGGTGGTGTTATTGGCGACCTTGTGGGTTTTGCGTCTGCCTGTTACCAGCGTGGGGTCGACTTTATTCAAATACCGACCACATTACTATCCCAAGTGGACTCTTCGGTTGGTGGAAAAACCGCGGTTAACCATCCGTTGGGTAAGAACATGATAGGTGCGTTTTACCAACCTAAAGCCGTGATCATTGATACGAACTGCCTGTCGACGTTGCCTGAACGTGAGTTCGCTGCGGGTATCGCCGAAGTCATTAAGTACGGCATTATTTACGATGCAGATTTTTTTGTATGGTTAGAAGACAATCTTGAACGCTTGTATGCGTTGGATGAAGAAGCACTAACTTATGCGATCGCACGTTGCTGTGAAATAAAAGCGGAAGTGGTGGCTCAGGATGAGAAAGAATCGGGCATCCGTGCTTTGCTTAACTTAGGTCACACCTTTGGTCATGCGATTGAAGCGGAACTTGGCTATGGCAATTGGCTGCATGGTGAAGCGGTATCTTCCGGCACTGTTATGGCGGCCAAAACGTCGCATCTACGCGGTCTGATCTCGGAAGAGCAATTTGAGCGTATTGTTGCGATTTTGCGTCGTGCAAAACTGCCTGTGCATACTCCAGACAGTATGAATTTCGATGACTTCATCAAGCACATGATGCGAGATAAGAAAGTCCTCTCTGGTCAATTACGATTGGTTTTGCCTACAGGCATTGGCACTGCCGAGGTAATTGCTGATACGACGCAAGACGTACTCAAGCAGGCAATAGACTTCGGTCGCGATATTTAACCTTGTAATGGCGCCTTTGGGCGTCATTCTTGTAGTGTATTAAGGTTATTAGATGAGTGTTGCTCACGTACTGGAATTAGATTCTCAAATCGAGTTGCTTGATAGATTAGGTCTACTGACTAACTTTGGTTCCAATCTCATTGCGATTAATGGTCATGATGGGTACGGGAAATCTTGGTTAGCGCAGCGATACCTTGAAGTGGGTGCCAGTAACAAGAATCAATGTTTGTTACTTTGTCATTCTAATCAAGACGATGTGCAGCATCGCGTCCTTATTTTGAGTCAACTGGTTTCAGACGCATTGTTTAATCAGCAAGAGCCTTTACTTGATAGCCTTGAAAGGCTTTTAGGTGATGAGGCGTGTGACATTGCAATTGTTGTAGATGATGCGCATTTATTGAGTGAGACACTTATCTCTGAGCTTTGGATGCTGGTCTTAGAGGCGCACCATAAGCCAAATTGGACCATCAATGTCTTACTGTTTACACAGTCTGGACGTTTAGACGGTTTGCTAGCACGTCTCAGTTATGGACAAGAGATAAAGCCTGTTGAGCTTGATATTGATATGTTGTCCGAAGTGGAAGCTCGTCGTTTCTTTGAGTCACTTGTTGCGCGCTACGTCGATGATGAGTCTGAGAAACGGGTTCGAGATGCATTTAAAAAAGTCGACCCAGTACCGGGTGACATCATGGCGTTAGGAGAGATGAAAGTGGAAAAAAGGATCATTATCCGCTCGATTGTCGGTTCACCCCTGAATATTGCGTTGGTGGTATTAGTCTTACTGTTGCTTGCTGCTGGTGGCTATTGGTGGATGCTTAGTCAACCAAGTCCTGATGATAAAGCGCAGCAAATTGCTGGCAGTTTAGAGCAAACGGCTATTCCAACTTTTGAAGAGTCAGGAGTCAGTGCAGCGCAGTCTTCACTGCAACCTGTAACCGATGGCTCTAGCAGTCTTGATAAGTCTGGTGCGGTTGATGATTCTGATTCATTACCGCCAGCTGTGACAGAAGAAGTAGCGAGCGTAGGCAGTGATGACAATCAACAAAGAGTGGTGATTGAGTCGAATGTGGTCGATGCATTGCTTGAAGGTAAAGCTGATTCAGCAGACACAAAAGCGATTGATGATGTCGTAGGTACTGAGAAGACAGAAACCGCCGATGAAACTAGCTCCCCTTTGATTAAAGTCGTAAAACCGAATCAAGATATGACGCAAGCACCTGCTCAGTCAGAAGAGGGTGAGGCAAACCAACCTGTTGTGAAGTTTTCATTTGCTCGTGAAGAACTAAAAGCGCTATCGCCAAGAGCTTATACTTTACAACTCGCAGCTATGACCTCAATGGAAGATGTACAATCCTTTCTCAATGAGCATCAACTGAATAATCAAGTGCGAATTTATCCTACCGTTCGTAATGACACCGAGTGGTATATCATCACATATCAAGATTATCCGACAATTCAAATGGCTCGTGATGCCGTCGCAAGCTTGCCAGATTCGGTTAAGTCGGTGAGTCCTTGGGCAAAATCACTCCGTCAGGTTCACCGTGAAATTGAACGAGTGAAATAAACCTGAGCTTCCCTGAAAAATATGTTACATTCCGCAGCCTTAATTTTTGGTCGATAGATAGAGCAGTAGATGAAAAAGCAACGAGCCTTTCTTAAATGGGCAGGAGGAAAATACGGACTGGTTGAAGACATCCAACGTCATTTGCCGCCGGCTCGAAAGCTAGTTGAACCTTTTGTTGGTGCGGGCTCAGTGTTTCTGAATACCGATTATGACCATTATCTACTTGCAGATATCAATCCAGATTTGATCAATCTGTACAACCTGCTGAAAGAACGCCCTGAAGAGTATATCTCTGAAGCGAAGCGTTGGTTTGTCGCTGAGAACAACCGCAAAGAAGCCTACCTACACATTCGCGCTGAGTTTAATAAAACCGATGACGTGATGTACCGCTCTTTAGCGTTTTTGTACATGAACCGCTTTGGTTTTAATGGCCTATGCCGTTACAACAAAAAAGGTGGCTTCAATGTACCGTTTGGCTCTTACAAAAAGCCGTATTTCCCTGAGGCGGAATTGGAGTTTTTTGCAGAAAAAGCCAAAAAAGCTACGTTCGTTTGTGAAGGTTATCCTGAAACATTTCGTCGTGCGCGCAAAGGGAGCGTCGTGTATTGCGATCCACCTTATGCGCCGCTTTCAAATACGGCAAATTTCACCTCATACGCAGGTAATGGTTTCACGTTGGACGACCAAGCTGCATTAGCCGACATTGCTGAAAGAACAGCGACTGAACGTGGCATTCCTGTGTTGATTTCTAACCACGACACTACCTTGACACGTCGGTTGTATCACGGTGCGGATCTTAATGTGGTAAAAGTAAAGCGTACCATTAGCCGTAATGGTAACGGTCGTAATAAAGTTGATGAGCTACTTGCACTTTTTCATGCCCCAGACATGGATAAATCAAGCTCTTAATTCTCACACTATTATATCTAAATAGTGGATCTCCCCACTGGCTTCGGTAGAATTGCGCGCAGATTGTTTGCTCATTACTACTGAGGTCAGGTATGAAAGATTTTCTTATTGCTCCATCCATTTTATCGGCAGATTTTGCTCGTCTCGGTGAAGATGTAGAAAAAGTACTCGCAGCGGGTGCGGATGTGGTGCATTTCGACGTTATGGATAACCACTATGTACCAAACCTGACTTTTGGTGCGCCTGTGTGTAAAGCACTACGCGATTATGGCATCACAGCGCCAATCGATGTTCACCTAATGGTGAAACCCGTTGACCGTATTATTCCTGATTTCGCAAAAGCGGGTGCGTCGATGATTACGTTCCATGTAGAAGCTTCTGATCATGTAGACCGTACACTGCAGTTAATTAAAGAGCACGGCTGTCAGGCTGGTGTGGTACTAAACCCAGCAACGCCACTTGCAAGTCTTGAATTTATTATGGATAAAGTCGACATGATTCTACTGATGTCGGTAAACCCTGGTTTTGGTGGCCAATCATTCATTCCTCATACACTAGATAAACTGCGTGCCGTTCGTAAGATGATTGACGAGTCTGGTCGTGATATCCGCTTAGAAATCGATGGCGGTGTGAAGGTTGACAACATTCGTGAAATTGCAGAAGCGGGCGCAGACATGTTTGTCGCAGGCTCGGCGATTTTCGGTGAGCCAGATTACAAACAAGTGATCGATCAAATGCGCGCTGAACTGGCTGAAGTTAACTAAGCACCGATAAGCCAGCGCAATAACACACTGATTTTAAAGGCTGCCATGTTGTTGGCAGCCTTTGTGTTTTCTAGTATTAGAAGAAATTAAATATCCGCTGCGATGAGCAAATAATCACTTGCCTATTTTACGCCCTTTCTGTACTATTCGTGCTCCTTAAACTCAGTCAATTATCTTTAGTTCCTTGCTTCCTCTGGACGACTGAGCCATTTGTGGAAGCTGAATAATCCGTAAGGAGCAACCAATGCGTCATTACGAAATCGTATTCATGGTGCACCCAGATCAAAGCGAGCAAGTTGCTGGCATGATCGAGCGTTACACTGGTTCAATCACTGAAGCTGGCGGTAAAATCCACCGTCTAGAAGACTGGGGCCGTCGTCAACTGGCTTACCCAATCAACAAGCTTCACAAAGCTCACTACGTTCTTATGAACGTTGAAGCTGACCAAGCTGTAATTGATGAGCTAGAAACTGCTTTCCGTTTCAACGATGCAGTTCTACGTAACATGATCATGCGTACTAAAGCAGCGATCACTGAGCAATCTATCATGCTTAAGCAAAAAGAAGAGCGTGCTCCACGTCGTGAAGAGCGTTCTGAAGCTAAGCCTGAAGCTAAGTCAGAAGCTGCTGAGTAAGTTTTCTTATGGCCAATCGAATGGAGCTGAGCGGCACCATTGCCAAACCGCCCATTCGTAGTAAAAGCCCTGGTGGCATTGAACACTGTCGGTTTTGGCTGGAGCATCGCTCTACTATTATCGAAGCTGACTTACCTCGACAAGTTTATTGTCGTATGCCGGTAGTCGTCAGCGGGCTTGGGTCACAAGCACTAACTCAGAATTTAGTTCAAGGCAGTAACATTAAGGTAAGTGGTTTTGTCACTTATCAAACCGGCCGAAATGGCGTGGGAAAATTAGTGTTACACGCCGACAACATTACTCAAATTTAAGATCAGGAGATAGCCCATGGCTCGTTTCTTCCGTCGTCGTAAATTCTGCCGTTTCACTGCAGAAGGCGTACAAGAGATTGATTACAAAGACGTAGCAACTCTTAAAAACTACATCACTGAAGCTGGTAAAATCGTACCTAGCCGTATCACTGGTACAAGCGCTAAGTACCAGCGTCAACTAGCACGTGCTATCAAGCGTTCACGCTACCTAGCTCTACTACCGTACACTGACAAGCATCAGTAATCGGTTCATTTTATTAAGAAAGAGGATTAAGCAATGCAAGTTATTCTACTTGATAAAATTGGTAACCTAGGTGGTCTTGGCGATACTGCAAACGTTAAATCTGGCTACGCTCGTAACTTCCTTATCCCACAAGGTAAAGCAGTTATGGCAACTAAAGCTAACGTTGAAATGTTTGAAGCTCGTCGTGCTGAACTAGAAGCTAAAGTTGCTGAGCAACTAGCTGCTGCAGAAGCTCGCGCAGAGAAAGTTAACGCTCTAGAAGCGGTAGTTATCGCTTCTAAAGCTGGTGACGAAGGCAAACTATTCGGTTCTATCGGTACTCGTGACATCGCTGACGCTATCACAGCTGCAGGCGTTGAAGTTGCTAAGAGCGAAGTTCGCCTTCCTGAAGGTGCTCTACGTAACACTGGTGAGTTCGAGATCAGCGTTCAACTTCACTCTGAAGTTTTCGCGACAGTTAACCTACAAGTTGTTGCTGCTGAGTAATTCAGTATCAAGACGAAATACTAAAAAGCACCTCCTTGGAGGTGCTTTTTTTATTTCTAAAACTGAGAGAAAAAGGGTTAAAAAGCGAAAAGTAAATTAACGGAAAATACGCTGTCTGCTTTGCTTAAGCCTTCAGGCACTTTATCGTGATACTGACGAGAGTGCGCCAGTTTCAGTGCAATATCTTCAGTAATATCATTGGTTACACTGAGTTCACTATCAGTACGTGTGTTACTTCTACCTGTTACCAACGTAATATCAGCTGCGAAACTTAAATTATCCAACGCATGCCAAGTTGTGTTGATATTTCCTCGAAAAATGCCTTCTCTAACGATATCGGGAAAGACAATATCGTCATCATCTATTTCGTCTAAGTTTGGCTCTTGATAGCGAAAACCAGGGCCTACCTCTACCTCTAAAATGAAGTTCTCAGTGTAGGAGAACTGGTAACCCAAACCACCTGACAACGTATAGTCTTTAAAATAAGCACTGTAGCGAGAATCCACTCCTTTAAAGCTGCCATACAAATATGTCTTAGGGCCTAACTTGTAGTCACTCTGTAGGGAGTAGGTGGATGAGCGTTTGTCTTCTTCACCGTCTTTGTACAAGTTGTAGTACTTCCATTCACCATTAGAACGGTGTCGACCTGACGTATATTCAGCACTCAAACGAGCATTCAGGGAACGAGAGTCCGTGTTACCTGTGTGAGCTTGATAGCCGAACTCCACCTCGGTTTTTAGTGGGTCGGGTACATCAATATTTTGCTCTGGCTGTACTGATTCGTCAGCATACGATGCACTAGCGCACAGTAGGCTAAAGCTAAGTAACCAGTATCGGGACACATCAACCTCGAACGTAATCAAAAAGGAGGGGCATGATACTGATACAGATATTTGGTTGGGTCAATGGTAGGTTAATTTTTATTAGAGCTAGGCGGAAGAACCAGGCTATTACCCGGGTGGTTCACATGATGATTTCTTAACAAGTAATTGTCGCTTCGGGGAAGCATCTCAGTTAGGTTAAGGTTATAATCGTGGGTCAATAGTAGTTATCGAGCAAAGTCATGGCGGAAAACAGAAATCGCAAACCTTCAGACAGTCAGGTCGACGCAATTAAAGTGCCACCTCACTCACTAGAAGCCGAGCAATCAGTAATTGGTGGTCTTTTACTGGATAATGAACGTTGGGACACCGTTGCCGAACGTGTTGTGAGCAGTGATTTCTATAGTCGTCCACACCGCCTGATTTTTGAAGGTGTAAAAACCATTCTTGAAGCGGGTAAACCTCTCGATCTTATTACTTTATCGGAATATCTAGAGCGTCACGAGTTGTTAGAAGATGTAGGCGGTTTTGCTTACCTCGCTGACTTGGCGAAGAATACGCCAAGTGCAGCTAACATCAATGCGTATGCTGATATTGTCGCTGAGCGTGCGATTGTTCGTGGCCTTATTGGTGTCGCGAATGAAATTGCGGACGCGGGCTATGACCCTCAAGGTCGCAGTTCTGAAGATTTAATAGACATGGCGGAGAGTAAAGTTTTTGCTATCGCCGAGTCTCGAACTAGTGAAAACGAAGGACCACAAAACGTCGACAACATCCTCGAAAAGACGTTAGAACGTATCGAGTTGTTGTATAAAACGCCACAAGATGGTGTTACGGGGGTCGATACCGGTTTCACCGATCTCAATAAGAAAACCGCAGGTTTGCAAGGCTCTGATTTGGTGATTGTCGCAGCGCGTCCATCGATGGGTAAAACGACCTTTGCGATGAACTTGTGTGAAAATGCGGCCATGCAACAAGAAAAGCCCGTACTTATTTTCTCGTTAGAGATGCCAGCTGAACAGTTGATGATGCGTATGTTGGCCTCTTTGTCTCGTGTAGACCAAACCAAGATCCGTACGGGTCAGCTAGATGACGAAGATTGGGCGCGTATTTCTTCTACTATGGGTATCCTGATGCAGAAGAAAAATATGTACATTGATGATAGCTCTGGTCTAACTCCGACCGAAGTGCGTTCGCGCGCTCGCCGTATCGCTCGTGAACATGGCGGTCTGTCGATGATCATGGTCGACTACCTTCAGTTGATGCGCGTGCCTTCGTTAACCGATAACCGCACTCTTGAGATTGCTGAGATCTCGCGCTCTCTTAAGGCGCTGGCAAAAGAGCTAAATGTGCCTGTTGTGGCACTGTCGCAGCTAAACCGTTCCCTAGAGCAACGTGCGGATAAACGACCAGTAAACTCGGACTTGCGTGAATCCGGTTCCATCGAGCAGGATGCTGACTTGATCATGTTCATCTACCGTGATGAGGTTTATCACCCAGATAGTCCGTACAAAGGTACGGCCGAAATCATTATTGGTAAACAGCGTAACGGTCCTATCGGCTCTGTTCGCCTCACTTTCCAAGGTCAACATTCGCGTTTCGACAACTACGCGGGTCCTGCATTCGATATTGATGATGAGTAATCCCATGAGCTATATGAAAGCGGCCAAGGCGTGCATTGATTTGTCTGCGTTGCAGCACAACTTACAGCGCGTAAAAGCTCAAGCGCCACAAAGTAAAGTGATGGCTGTCGTCAAGGCCAATGGTTATGGTCACGGATTACGTCATGTTGCAAAACATGCTAACCATGCGGATGCGTTTGGTGTGGCTCGTATTGAAGAAGCATTGCAACTGCGCGCTTGTGGAGTAGTAAAGCCGATTCTATTGCTAGAAGGTTTTTACTCTCCTGGTGACTTACCTGTTCTTGTGACGAACAACATCCAAACCGTGGTGCACTGTGAAGAGCAGCTTATCGCCTTGGAGCAAGCAGACCTTGAAACTCCGGTTGTCGTGTGGCTGAAGATTGACAGTGGCATGCACCGCCTTGGGGTTCGTCCTGAACAATATGACGAGTTTGTAACGCGGCTAAAGGAGTGTCCAAATGTAGCGAAACCGTTGCGTTACATGAGCCACTTTGGCTGTGCAGATGAGCTGGATAGCGATATTACCCCACAACAGATTGAGCGGTTTAAATCGTTGACTTCTGGTTGCCAAGGGGAACGTTCACTGGCGGCATCTGCGGGGTTATTGGCATGGCCTCAAAGCCATTTAGATTGGGTTCGTCCGGGTATTATCATGTATGGTGTGTCGCCATTCGATGACAAAACGGCGCAAGATCTTGGGTATCAACCTGTTATGACACTTAAATCCCACCTTATTGCGGTACGTGAAGTGAAGAAGGGCGAAAGTGTTGGCTACGGTGGTATTTGGACCAGTGAGCGAGATACAAAAGTGGGTGTCATCGCTGTAGGGTATGGCGACGGTTACCCAAGAAGTGCTCCAAACGGTACGCCGGTGTGGGTTAATGGCCGTAAAGTACCTATTGCAGGTCGAGTTTCCATGGATATGCTGACGGTCGACTTGGGACCAGACGCAACGGATAAAGTCAGCGACGAAGCGATTCTTTGGGGGAAAGAGCTCCCAGTAGAAGAAGTGGCGGGTCACATTGGTACGATTGCGTATGAACTCGTGACTAAGCTAACGCCTCGCGTCGAGATGGAATACTCAAAATAAACAATGAAAGGCTAACCCAAGGTTAGCCTTTGTTTTATCTACTCACCGTTAATCGTAGCAATAACGCGGCGGCCGCCACCAAAGTCTCGATGCTCACCCAAGTAAATACCTTGCCATGTTCCTAAAGCTAATCGACCATTTTGGATTGGTACCGTCACACTACTGCCAAGCAGTGATGCTTTAATATGTGCCGGCATGTCGTCGTCACCTTCATAGGTGTGCTGATAATAAGGAGCACGCTCTGGCACAAACTTATTGAAGTGCGCTTCCATGTCCATACGCACGGTTGGATCAGCATTCTCATTTAAGGTCAAACTGGCGGAGGTGTGCTGAATAAATAAGTGTAATAAACCTACTGAAAGTTCGTTTATTTGTGGTAATTGTTGTTCAATTTCATCAGTTATCAGGTGAAAACCGCGGCATCTCGCTTTTAATTGCAGTGTTTTTTGTGCCCACATACGTGTTCCTTTGGAAATTTATAAATTGGCGTCTATCCTATTCCAATTAGAGCCTGTCATTAGTAAATGATATGATTCTTGTCATCGTAAATGAATTGTTCAATTTCAGGGCAGGGAACGTGACCTAACTCAATGTGAGTGTAAAAGCTCTCGGTCATAATTGGCGCCTGAAAAAAAATTACAAAGACTTGTTTTGTGGCAATTTGCCCAAACATCTAATTTATATTCTATTTGCTAAATCGGGGATTCCACAGTTTTCGCTAGACTGTAAGGAATGGAACCTACTGTAACATCGGGATAAAGACCATGTTGAAAAATATCAATCCAACGCAAACACAAGCTTGGAAAGCGCTAACGGCGCATTTCGAATCTGCACAAGATATGGATCTTAAAGAGCTGTTTGCTCAAGACGCAGCGCGTTTCGACAAATACTCTGCACGTTTCGGCTCAGACATCCTAGTCGATTACTCAAAGAACCTCATCAATGAGGAAACTCTGAAGCACCTGTTTGCTCTTGCGAAAGAGACCGAGCTGAAATCTGCAATTGAAGCGATGTTCAGTGGTGAAGCGATCAACCAAACAGAAGGTCGCGCTGTTCTTCACACTGCACTACGTAACCGCGCTAATACTCCAGTTATGGTAGATGGCGAAGACGTAATGCCAGCAGTGAACGCGGTTCTAGAAAAAATGAAATCATTCACTGAGCGCGTTATCGGCGGTGAATGGAAAGGTTACACAGGCAAAGCAATTACCGATATTGTGAACATCGGTATCGGCGGTTCTGACCTTGGCCCTTACATGGTGACGGAAGCTCTAGCGCCATACAAAAATCATCTAAACCTTCACTTCGTATCTAACGTTGATGGTACACACATCGTTGAAACGTTGAAGAAAGTTAACCCAGAAACGACGTTATTCTTGATCGCGTCTAAGACGTTTACAACACAAGAAACCATGACTAACGCGCACACTGCTCGTGATTGGTTCCTAGAATCGGCGGGTGATCAGGCTCATGTGGCTAAGCACTTTGCTGCGCTTTCAACAAACGCGACAGCCGTGTCTGAATTTGGTATCGATACAGCGAACATGTTTGAATTCTGGGACTGGGTTGGTGGCCGTTACTCACTATGGTCTGCGATCGGTCTATCAATTGCACTAGCAGTAGGTTTCGACAACTTCGTTGAGCTGCTTGATGGCGCTCACGAGATGGACAAGCACTTTGTATCAACAGATCTAGAAAGCAACATCCCTGTGATCCTTGCGCTTATCGGTATTTGGTACAACAACTTCCACGGTGCGGAATCAGAAGCTATTCTGCCTTACGATCAGTACATGCACCGTTTCGCGGCGTACTTCCAGCAAGGTAACATGGAATCAAACGGTAAATACGTTGACCGTGACGGCAATGCTGTAACTTACCAAACTGGCCCAATCATTTGGGGTGAACCAGGTACCAACGGTCAGCACGCGTTCTACCAGCTAATTCACCAAGGTACTAAGCTTATCCCATGTGACTTCATTGCACCTGCAATTAGCCACAACCCAGCTAGCGATCATCACCAAAAACTGATGTCTAACTTCTTCGCGCAAACTGAAGCTCTAGCGTTTGGTAAAAATGAAGAAACCGTAAAAGAAGAGTTGGTGAAAGTAGGTAAGAATGCTGAAGAAGTGGCAGCGATTGCGCCATTCAAAGTGTTTGAAGGTAACCGTCCAACAAACTCTATTCTAGTGAAGCAAATCACGCCTCGTACGCTAGGTAACTTGATCGCAATGTACGAACACAAAATTTTCGTACAAGGTGTTATCTGGAATATCTTCAGCTTTGACCAGTGGGGCGTGGAGCTAGGTAAACAACTGGCTAACCAAATCCTACCTGAGCTTGCAGACGAGTCTCAAATCAGCTCGCATGACAGCTCAACAAACGGTCTAATCAACGCATTTAAAGCGTTCAAAGCTTAATGTTTGAATAGATAAAGAAAAGGGTCAGCAAATGCTGACCTTTTTATTGCCTGAGGCAAAAACAAAATAGGTTGGCCAGTGCCAACCTATTTTTTCTCTTTTATTCGAAGCAAATTTCGATAAAGGCATTTCCCCATTGGGAAGAGAAAGGCATGATAATAATTGAGCCTTCACACTTGTGGCGAATCGTATGACCTCGGCCCGAAACCACAACCGGTGTTGCCATATCAAAGTCAAAACCACTTTCCGCCAGAATGCGTTTCGCACCACCAGTAACCATGTTGGTGATCTCACCCACCATATCGGTCACTTCTTCATTGAGCCCATTTGGACGTTCACCAAGCATGTTCTGCATGATTTCTAGGGCGAGTGCTTCATCAAAGGTGATCGACATTGAACCACGAGTTTGTGGGCCTACCATACCAATCAGACCAGAAACGTCACCTCGTGCGATCTCATCTTTTTTGATTCGCGGTTTTTGTGGCTTCAGCTCAAGAGAAGCCATAGTTTTTAGCACGTTCATTAAAGAAGCTAAAAACGGGTTTACAAATTCAGCGCGCATAACGTTCTTCTATACTTTTTCTTTCGTCTCGGAGGAACAGGCCTGGCATTCACCATGAGTTTCAATAACTTGGTTGGTCAGTTTGAATCCATGCTTCTCGGCGTTTTCGGCTAACAAGGATATCAGCGTCTCATCTTCGAGTTCAACGACATCACCACATTTATCGCAAATTAGTAATTGGAAAAAGTGCTGCTGAGTATTGAAAGAACAACAAGTAATAAAGCTATTTGTCGATTCCACTCGGTGGATGAAGCCTTGCTCTAGGAGAAAATCTAATGCTCGATAAACAGTGGGCGGCTTAGCCTGAGGCTCACTCTCTTTTAGTTGCTCCAATAGCTCATACGCACTTGAGGCGCGGCGATTAGAACAAATGAGTTCAAATACGCGTCGGCGTTGCGGAGTCAGTCGTACTCCACGCTCTGCGCAGATACTTTCAATTTGTTCAATGATTGTTGGGTTCAAACCTTTCACCATAACTATCGGACGTGCTCTATGATAAATCATTTCTATACGAAGTTCGTTTAGAAATGCTTCATTTTACCCACTATCAGAACGAAAATCATGAATTAAAGCAAGTCGGTGGTGGTGTGAAGGCGGAATAATCATCACAGAATGAATCAACGAATGACAGATTCGTATTACTTCTGCGTATTCCTAAGCACTTGGCTAGTCAGCCAACCAAATCATTCTCGCTGAAACTAGCACCCAGAGGTGCTTGGGTATACAATACCCGACTTATTTTTTGAGCGTACTGCTGCGCTCGACCTTGGCAACATAAAAACGGGTGTTTATATCATGACTCATTCTTGCAGGCTCTCCGTAGCACCAATGTTAGATTGGACTGATCGTCATTGTCGCTACTTCCATCGCTTAATGACCAAAGAAACCCTGTTGTACACTGAAATGGTGACGACAGGTGCGATCATTCATGGAAAAGGAGATTTCCTGGCTTATAACGAAGAAGAGCATCCGTTAGCCCTTCAACTTGGTGGTTCAAACCCAGCAGATTTGGCTACGTGTGCCAAGCTAGCGCAAGAGCGTGGCTACGATGAGATTAACCTAAATGTGGGGTGTCCATCTGACCGCGTACAAAACGGTCGATTTGGTGCTTGCCTAATGGCTGAACCGCAGTTAGTTGCGGATTGTGTCGCAGCAATGAAAGACGTGGTCGATATCCCTGTAACAGTCAAGACTCGCATTGGTATTGATGATCAAGACTCTTACGAATTCCTAACGGATTTCGTTTCTATTGTTTCAGAAAAGGGTGGCTGCGAGCAGTTCACTATCCACGCACGTAAAGCATGGTTAAGTGGTCTAAGCCCAAAAGAAAACCGTGAGATCCCACCATTGGATTACCCACGCGCTTACCAATTGAAGCAAGACTTCTCACACCTAACGATTGCGATTAACGGTGGCGTGAAATCATTAGAAGAAGCAAAAGCACATCTTCAGCATCTTGACGGTGTGATGATTGGTCGTGAAGCATACCAAAGCCCATATTTACTGGCATCGGTAGATCAAGAGTTGTTTGGCTCTAATGCTCCAGTGAAGAAACGCAGCGAAATTGTTGAAGAGATGTATCCATACATTGAAGCGCAATTAGCGAAAGGTGCGTACCTTGGTCATATTACCCGCCACATGTTAGGTTTGTTCCAAAGCATGCCCGGTGCTCGTCAATGGCGTCGTCATATCAGTGAAAATGCGCACAAACCAGGTTCTGGTCTAGAAGTATTGCAAGACGCGCTAGCTAAGATTCCAAAAGAATTGAATGTGTAAAATTCGCCAGTGAATGGCTAAAATTACCAACTAAAGAATGATAAAGCCAGAGTGCAGAAATGTCTCTGGCTTTGTTTTTTTATTAAAAATCATAATCTTAACTTCGTTTCTGTAAGTTGGTATGGAAACTGCTCTGTTTATTGAAAACAAATGGAGAAGTGATTATGTTGGAGCTAATCTTTATTTTAGTCTTTGCGGCGACCTTGTTGGTTACGGGTATCACAATGATGACCGTATTCGCAGCAACTGGTATTGCGTTAGTTGTGATGTTTTTACTGGGAATGGTTGGAGCGGTACTTAAACTATTACCATGGTTAATCGTGATTGCATTGGGTATTTGGTTCTTCAAGAATTACGTCGCTCAGCCCCGCTATAAATAATGAGTAACATCATTTAGTTGATGGAGAGGCGTGAGAATATGGTATATTTCCTCTCACGTCCTCTACGTGAATATCAGCTATCTCGGAGTAAATACTACATGACAAATAAAGCGAACATCGCTTTAACGGCATTATCGTTGGCAGTATCTTTTCCTGTTTTTGCAGAGTACTCTGTATCGACAAAAGTCGGCGCAGAGGTATGGGCTGCCGACACTAAAGTTAATGAAGTGAGACGAGATAGCAGTACCGCAGGCACTTTTTACGCGGCGATTGAACATGATGTTAAATACGTCCCTAATGCGCGCCTTCGTTACTCAAGTGTTGATGCGGATTACATGGGGTTCGATAAGCTCGATTTAACCTTGTATTACCACGTTCTAGAGCATGATTTATTGCACTTTGATGCGGGTCTCACGTTTAGTAATTTAAGTGACACTAAATACATTGATGCTGGCTCAAGCAGGCGTGTAGAAGAATTTGATGAGCTGATTTGGGCTTGGTATGGTTACGCAGAAATTCAAGTTCCGGATACAAACTTTGATGTGATTGGTGAGATAAACTTTGGTGACAACAAAGGTATCAAAAGCACCGATTTCATGGCAGGTGTTCAATACAATGTACCGCTCGAAAAAGCTCGACTGGCTTTTCGTGGAGGTTACCGTGTGATTGATTTAGAGTCCGATAAATTCATGTCGGATCTAGGGAAAGAGTTTATTTTTGCTAACGGCTTCTTTGTGAGTGCGGAATACGCGTTCTAAACTCAGCCATGTTAGATATTCGATTTACTTAAAACGTCGCTTTATAAGCGGCGTTTTTTTATATCACTTCATTATATCTAATCGAAATTTCTCCCTATTTGGCTGACTTAGACCATGCTTACCTAGGAGCAATGTGAAAGTTAAAACAGGGATAGCGATGACAATAAATGAACTAAGACATCTATTCCGTGAAAATCAGCTTATCGAAGCGATTATTGAGCCTGCAATCCAAGAGGGTGGTTGGGTTGTAGAGTTCAGACATGCGCGCGGTGGTTTTGTTTTTCTAACGGACAGTCACGGCGAAGAATGTCTTTATGAAGATTTGGATACTGCGTCAAAATCGGCAATGGCAGTAGGCTTTCAACAAGTCCGCATTGAAGATCGATGAGCAAAAAGTAAGCCGTTCTTACTTCCAAAAAGTTATAAAACATTCACTTCTATTCTTTCTTGTTATTAAGGAGAGTGGGTACTCTATCGTCACGCAATGAATAGGGATGTCGTGATAATGTCTTTTCAAAAGAATGAGTATTCTCACAAGAATGTGTCTGAAGATAATAATGGGCAAGGAGGAAATCCTCCAATCGCAAGCCCTCTGAATGACCAACAAATTAGCTCACTCCAACAAACTGTCTCTGAGTTGTCTTCACAGCAACTTGCTTGGGTCAGTGGGTATTTTTGGGGATTAGCTCAAAATCAACCAAACACAGCGGTAACGCCAATTGCACAAGCAACGGCAGCCGTATCAGCGAAGCCAGCAGGTAAGTTGAGTATTATTTTTGCTTCCCAAACGGGCAATGCTAAAGGTGTTGCTGAAGCTCTGGAACAGGAAGCAAAAGCAGAAGGAATTGCAGTCGAACTTTTTGATGCAAGCGATTACAAAGGTAAAAACTTAGCCAAAGAAACGCATGTCATTATTGTGGCATCGACTAACGGCGAAGGCGAAGCGCCAGACAATGCCATTGAGCTACATGAGTTTTTGCAATCGAAGAAGGCTCCTAAGCTGCCAAACCTGCAATATGGTGTTATTGCATTGGGAGATTCTAGCTACGAGTTCTTCTGTCAGACCGGTAAAGACTTCGACACTTACCTATCAAAGCTAGGCGCGACTCCATTTATCGAGCGTCTTGATTGCGATGTGGATTATGAAGCCCCCGCAACTGAATGGCGTAAGAATGCGTTAGACAAGGTAAAAGATACACTTTCTTCTGGCTCTGAAGCGGATGTGGTTCAACTTCCTGTGGGTCAAGCTGCGACTGCGCACTCTCCTTACAATAAACAAAATCCGTACACTGCGACGTTACTGACCAGTCAAAAAATCACGGGCCGTGACTCTGGAAAAGACGTTCGCCATATAGAAATCGACTTAGAAGGCTCGGGTTTAACGTATCAGCCAGGTGATGCACTAGGTGTGTGGTTTGAAAATAGCTCGGAACTTGCAAATGCCATTCTTGGTAAGGTCGGTTTGTCTGGGGTTGAGACTGTTGACGTTGATGGTGAAAGCTTGTCAATCCACAGTGCTCTCGTGAGTAAATATGAAATCACAACATCTAACCCACAGCTCATCACAAAGTTTGCCGAGTTATCCGGTAGCAAGAAGCTACAAAAGTTAGTTGAAGATAAAGATAAGCTTCGCGAGTACTCTGCAAATACTCAAATCGTTGATGTACTGGCAGAAAAGAAAACCAAGTTAACCGCAGATGAATTGATTGGTTTGCTTCGTCGTCTTACTCCACGCCTTTACTCTATTGCATCAAGCCAAGAAGAGGTCGATGAAGAAGTACACCTAACGGTTGCTTTGGTTGAGTACGAACAAAACGACGAAAAACGATATGGTGGAGCGTCTAGTTTCTTAGCACAGCGTCTCGAAGAGGGAGATGAAGTTAAAGTATTTGTTGAGCATAACAACAACTTTAAACTGCCGGAAGATGATAGCACTCCAATTATCATGGTTGGTCCTGGCACAGGGATCGCACCATTCCGAAGCTTTATTCAGGAACGTGAAAACCGTGATGCTGAAGGCAAAAACTGGTTGTTCTTTGGTGATCGCACGTTCACTCAAGACTTCTTATACCAAGTGGAATGGCAAAAGTATCTCAAGTCAGGAGTACTAAGCCGATTGGATGTTGCCTTTAGTCGTGACCAAGTAGAAAAGGTTTACGTACAACATCGCATCTTAGAAAACGCAGCTCAAGTGTGGCAGTGGATCCAAGAAGGCGCTTATATCTATGTCTGCGGTGATGCAACGCGTATGGCAAAAGATGTGCACGACGCATTGGTTATCGTTGCTGAACAAGAAGGCAAGATGCCGCGTGACGATGCAGAACAATTTATTAATGACCTACGTAAAGCGAAACGTTATCAGAGGGATGTTTACTAATGACTTTTTCTACGGACAATAATAAGCAGGTTGTATTAGGTGAAGAGTTAGGGCCGCTATCTGATAACGAGCGCCTGAAGCGAGAAAGCAACTTATTACGTGGCACTATTGAGCAAGATTTACAGGACCGTATTACAGGTGGCTTTACTGCCGACAACTTCCAGTTAATTCGTTTCCACGGTATGTATCAACAAGACGATCGTGATATCCGTAATGAACGCACAAAGCAAAAACTGGAACCATTACATAATGTGATGCTTCGTGCTCGTATGCCTGGAGGCATCATCACGCCAACGCAATGGTTAGCGATCGACAAGTTCGCAACGGAGCACTCTTTATATGGAAGTATTCGTCTGACGACTCGCCAAACGTTCCAGTTTCATGGGGTATTAAAACCGAATATTAAGTTGATGCATCAAACGCTCAACAGTATTGGCATTGATTCGATTGCAACCGCGGGTGATGTAAACCGTAACGTGTTGTGTACCACTAACCCAGTGGAGTCAGAGTTACACCAAGAAGCTTACGAATGGGCGAAGAAGATCAGTGAGCATCTATTACCAAAGACGCGCGCTTATGCAGAGATTTGGCTAGACGGTGAAAAAGTAGAAAGCACAGAAGAAGACGAACCGATTCTAGGCAAGAACTACTTACCACGTAAGTTTAAAACCACAGTGGTTATCCCACCGCAAAATGACGTAGATGTACACGCTAACGATCTCAACTTCGTAGCGATTGCAGATAACGGCAAGCTGGTTGGTTTTAACGTCCTGGTCGGCGGCGGCTTAGCGATGACGCATGGCGATACATCAACTTATCCGCGCCGCGCTGACGACTTTGGCTTTATTCCGCTGGACAAGACACTTGATGTTGCCGCAGCTGTAGTAACAACTCAGCGCGACTGGGGTAACCGTTCAAACCGTAAGAACGCAAAAACCAAATACACATTGGATCGTGTAGGTAGCGATGTCTTTAAAGCGGAAGTCGAGAAACGTGCTGGTGTTAAGTTTGAGCAAAGCCGTCCATATGAATTCACAGAACGTGGTGACCGTATTGGCTGGGTAGAAGGAATTGATGGTAAATATCATTTAGCGCTTTTCATCGAAAATGGTCGCTTATTAGACTTTCCAGGTAAACCACTTAAGACGGGTGTTGCTGAAATTGCCAAAATCCACAAAGGCGATTTCCGCATGACAGCAAACCAAAACCTAATTGTTGCGGGTGTACCTAAAAACGAAAAAGCGAAGATTGAAAAGATCGCTCGTGAACATGGCTTAATGGACGACGGCGTAAGTGAACAGCGTAAGAACTCAATGGCTTGTGTTGCTTTTCCAACTTGTCCGCTAGCGATGGCAGAAGCTGAACGTTTCCTTCCTCAGTTTGTTACTGATGTTGAGGGGATTCTGGAGAAGCACAACCTACCAGAAAATGACAACATCATTTTGCGTGTAACTGGGTGTCCAAATGGTTGTGGTCGCGCAATGTTGGCTGAAATTGGTCTAGTTGGCAAAGCGCCGGGTCGTTACAACTTGCACCTAGGTGGTAACCGTGCCGGTACTCGAGTACCAAAAATGTATAAAGAGAACATCACGGATAAGCAAATCTTAGAAGAGATTGATCTGCTGGTGGCCCGATGGTCGAAAGAGCGTGAAGAAGGCGAAGCCTTTGGCGATTTCACTATTCGTGCTGGCATTATCCAAGAAGTGCTCGTATCAAAGAGGGACTTTCATGCTTGATTCTGTAGCATCCAAGCTGGAGCTCACAGAGTTACTGACATTAACAAAGACGGAGCAAATCCTCCGTCTTGCTCAAATTAATGTCGAGCTCGAAAAGCTTTCAGCACAAGAGAGAGTAGCGTGGGCTTTAGATAATCTAGAAGGCGAGTTCGCGGTTTCTTCTAGTTTTGGTATTCAAGCCGCGGTTATGCTTCATTTAGTTACTCGCGCCAAAGCGGACATCCCCGTCATTCTAACCGATACTGGTTACCTGTTTGCTGAGACGTACCGATTTATCGATGAGCTGACAGATGCTCTCAACCTAAATTTAAAAGTTTATCGAGCCAAAGAAAGTGCGAATTGGCAAGAAGCTCGATATGGAAAATTATGGGAGCAGGGCGTAGAGGGAATTGAAAAATACAACAAGCTCAATAAAGTTGAGCCGATGCGTCGAGCGTTAAAAGAACTTAATGTTGGAACGTGGTTCTCTGGATTGCGTCGAGAGCAAAGTAAATCTCGTGCAGGTTTACCGATTCTATCAATTCAGAACGGTGTGTTTAAATTTCTACCAGTAATTGATTGGACTAATAAAGACGTTCATTACTACTTAGAACAACACGGCCTTAAATACCACCCATTGTGGGATGAAGGTTACCTTTCAGTTGGTGATACACATACCACTCGTAAATGGGAGCCGGGAATGTCAGAGGAAGAAACTCGATTCTTTGGCTTAAAGCGAGAATGTGGCCTACACGAAGATGATGGCTCTGAACAAGATGGGTCTGGCATATAGCCATAATGCTCTTTAAATAGAGTTTAGGTTAAGTTTAATAAAGATAGCTGCAATAAAGCAGCTTTCTTTATTTATGGTACTTGAAAAAACACGCCTCAAAGAACAACTCTGTGGATAAGTTGTGTGAGAGTTTGGGGTAAAGTTGAATAAATAAAGGTTTGATCGAAAACTCATCGTTTAACCATTATTTTTGCAATTTTTGAAAAATAACACTTGCCAATGTGAGCGCGATCTCTATAATGCCTCCTCGTCGACAGGGCAAGGCCTCACAAGGGGTTAAGCGAAGTTGATAAGGCTGAAAAGAAAAACGAAATAATTTGAAGAAAGTGTTTGACACAATAAATTATCTCGCTAGAATGGCCGCCTCTTCCGAAGTGATGTCAATCACAAAGAAGAGTTGCTCTTTAACAATATAGACCTATCAATCTGTGTGGGCACTCGTTGATGATAATCCAATTAGATACCTCGGTATCAAATTAGGTTTCAATGAAACGAAGTGACCATTGAATCGAAAGATTCAGCACAGTCAATTCAAACATTACTTATGTAATGTTCAGTATTCATTGAG
>NZ_JAWOTB010000020.1:0-21920 GCF_033338655.1 Vibrio sp. Vb1729
AGTTTAAGGCATATTAGCACACATAAAGAACTTGATTTTCACACAATCAACGCAGCCATACGGCTGCGTTTTTTTATGTTAGTCTCAAACTAAAGCTACAAGTCATATGGCGATGAACGGTTATGAACTCACGGGACACACTGAGCGGATGACAAAATCCGCACTCTCCTCACCCGCCTGCGAGGTTTTTCGATCAGTTTTTTTCAGTTTTTGATGTGTGAAAAACCTGAGGGCCAGAAAGCTAAGCAGGTAAAGCACAAAGCCTTTTGCTACAAGGCGTTTCTGGATAGGGTAAATCGCTGAGAATGGCTTGTACTGCCTTATATAGAATTTCAGTCATTTCAGTTATTTTCAGAAAATTGAAAAATAGACGATCAGAAAAGATTAAGTGATTGACTGTAAGGTATTGAAAAATAATGGTATTGACGATTTTTGTCACTGTGTTGATGATCTAGAAGGTTTTTTAAAGATCTCTTTTCTGTCTTGTAAAGTTAGGCAAGACAAGGTCTGAAAGAGAAATTCAGTGGATTTACATTTTTCAAAACAGAACAGAAGAAAACGGAAAAGCTCTACGATAATATCGGTCAAATGATGTCACAAAAAAGCGGATTTCGCTTATCCATTCCTTTACATTTCGTATAAAGGTGAGTGTTCATTCCACGGAAAAATGAACCAACGCAGTCACTTAAGCTTGATTTGAAAGAAGCTATAAAACAAAGTGGCGACATAAAATCCTGTCGCCACTCCATCGCCAATCAATGAAATAAAATCAAATAAGTTGTTGATTTTAAACTTAAATTCTGGCTATTCTTTCTTACTTAGTGTAAGACTGAGCGATGTTATCGATACGCTCGTTAGCACGCTCAGCTTCTTCTTGAGCAGCCATTGCTGCTGCGCCTGATTTTTGAACGTCAGATTGAAGAGCTTGTACGTCTTGGCTTAGTTGGCTAACTTGGTTGCTTAGTTCGTCTAATTTTGCTGCATTTGCTGTTGCTGCGTCATCAGAAGAAGCACAACCGGCTAGTAGAAGTACTGAAGTTGCTGCAGCTGCGATCAACGTTTTGTTCATATAAGAACTCCTTGCTTATAGTGAAAGTCTCGCTACTAACTATTATTTTATACAGTAGCGAGGTTAAATGTGGTTACATTTTATCAGTACATGATGTAGCAAAAGTCAAAAAAACCCAAGAATTTCATGGAGTACCTGACGTCAACTTTTACCTGAACTTAACAAAGTTTAACTACCTATCCTTTATTTCGTTCTCACAACAGTTTTCATAGCAGGTGTATTTGCCACGTTCCTGATATCAATAATTTAGACGATATTGACACAAATGAAAGTTTATTGGCCCAAATAACTGCTATTTAAGTCGTTTTGTTGATGGATAGAAGGCATATTTGAACGGCTTTTCTCTAAACTTCCTGTCCAGCTGCTCATCAAAAAGGCTAGTCTTTACTCTGAACTGAGCCACAAATGATGTTTTACCGTTACCACAGGGAATTAGTTTGTGTGATCTCTATCTATACTCCTATGATTTGCGGTATTATACCGAGCTTTATTTTTTTGCTGCGTTAGAGCGGAAACGACACTACAGAGCGCTCAGACGCTGACTGATTTATTGGAGAATACTTTGCAATTTAAAGATCTAGGCCTAGACAACCGATTGTTGAAGAACCTAAAACACTACGATTTTAAAAAAGCGACTGACATTCAGCAGCAGGCGATTCCTGTTGCGATTGCAGGCAAGGATCTATTGGCATCTTCGAAAACGGGTTCGGGCAAGACTTTGGCGTTTGTATTGCCAATGCTTCATAAGTCTTTAAAGACAAAATCGTTTTCTGCGAAAGACCCTCGCGCGGTTATCCTTGCTCCTACTCGTGAGTTAGCGAAACAAGTATATGGTGAGCTTCGTTCTATGCTAGCTGGCCTATCTTATGAAGCAGCACTGATTTTGGGTGGTGAGAACTTTAACGATCAGGTAAAAGCTCTGCGTCGTTACCCGAAATTTATCGTGGCGACACCAGGACGTTTGGCTGATCACTTAGATCATCGTTCGCTTTATCTGGATGGTTTGGAAACGCTGATTCTTGACGAAGCAGACCGTATGTTGGATTTGGGTTTTGCACCAGAGCTTCGTCGCATTCATAAAGCAGCCAAGCATCGTCGTCGTCAAACGTTGATGTTCTCTGCGACATTAGATCATGCAGACGTCAATGAAATCGCGGCTGAAATGCTCAATGCGCCAAAGCGAATTGCTATCGGCGTTTCTAACGAAGAACATAAAGATATCACGCAAAAATTTTACTTGTGTGATCACCTAGATCATAAAGAGGCAATTTTAGATCGT
The DNA here is from genome assembly GCF_033338655.1 of Vibrio sp. Vb1729. Lineage (NCBI taxonomy): Bacteria > Pseudomonadati > Pseudomonadota > Gammaproteobacteria > Vibrionales > Vibrionaceae > Vibrio > Vibrio sp. Vb1729. Next base: position 2,349 of record NZ_JAWOTB010000020.1, read on the forward strand.
GTTCTTTCTGAGGCTGAATACCGTCAAGTTATTATCTTTACGGCAACGCGTGATGATACTGAGCGACTAACAGAAAAGCTGAACGAAAAGAAACTGAAGGCTGTAGCACTAAGTGGTAACTTGAACCAGACTCAACGTAACACCATTATGAGTCAGTTTGAGCGCGCAGTATTTAAGATCCTTGTAACGACTGATGTTGCTTCCCGCGGTTTGGATATTGCAACAGTGACACACGTCATCAACTTCGATATGCCAAAGCATACCGAAGAATACGTACACCGAGTTGGTCGTACTGGTCGTGCAGGAAACAAAGGGGATGCAATCTCTCTTGTTGGTCCAAAAGACTGGGATAGCTTTAAACGTGTAGAAGCATACCTACAACAAGATCTTGAGTTTTCATTGTTCGAAGATTTGAAAGGTAAGTTTAAAGGCCTTAAGCCACCTAAACCAGATTTCCGCAATAAGAAAGCGACCGCAAAGAAAGCTCGCCCTCAAGCGAAAAAATCGGCGAAAAAACCAGCTAAGCGTGACAAGAGCTTCTACAAAAACGTATCTGTGGGTGATGATGTCTTCATCCCTAAGAAAAAACCAGCGGCACCGAGCTCTGAAGAGTAAAAGCTGCTGTAGTTTCCCATTGATTTTAGTTCTTAAAAATCCGAGTGTTCGCACTCGGATTTTTTATGTCTGTCGCTAGGTGAAATAGCGTCTTTCCATACTCACTCGTTTGTCAGCTTTTATATTTATCTGGTTGTATATGAACAGCATAGAACGCTAATTTAGAAAGTTATTAAGTTTTATAACCTCGGTCAAAGCAAACGTTTTTCCTCACACACTAGATAAAAATATTACATGATTATGAAAATGATAATTGATCTCATTTTTATTTAAGGGCAGAATACGCGCCATTGTATTAATCCCATAAATGAATCCGCTCTCTATATGAAATTTACTCATGTTTTTTTAGGGCTCATAATTACCTCTAGTTCTGGCTTTGCTGCTGATGATTTCAACTGGCTTCGAGATGATGCTCGTAAAGATGAGCGAGTTCTTACCTACCTAACAGAACAAAACCACAAAACTGAACAGCACCAAAAAAGTTATCAGACGTTGACAAAAAACCTACTCACGCAGTGGGGTACCATGGTGGCAGACAAAGGTGATAAGCCATGGTCGATCATGAGTGGAAGAGAGTGGACGCTAACGCGTCGCGATGGTCGTTACTTACTGTTATCCCGTGCGAGTCAACATGCACCAGAAAACGTGGTGTTCGATTTCGATGAACGACAATCTGCGCATCAGTACTACCAACTTGGTCAATGGCAAGTGAATGGTGACACATTACTTTTCACGGAAGATATCGACGGCAGCGAACAATATCGCGCCGTGGTTGTTGATTTACTCTCCGGTCAATCTACGGAACTGGCGACGCACATCGATAGTGGCGTATTGTTGTCACCTAACGGGAAAGTGGCATTCCTTGTTGCAAAAGAAAAGCGTACCCAGCGACCTCATCAGATCTTACGTATCTCCACTGAATCTTTGGCAAAAACAGTCCTATGGAATGAACCCAAGTCAGATTGGTTACTTTCTTTCTATCGTGCGGCAGATAGCCGTTATGCTGTGCTGCAAAGCAACAACGAGTCAACAACAGAGCAGAAGCTTGTCGACCTAGAAACGGGCACTGTCTCAGATTCATTGCGAAAGCCTGAAGTGGGTGTGGAATATTACGCGGATGTGGCGAAAGGTTACATTTATCTGAAAAGCAACCTTGAAGGAAAGTTCGCTCTTTACCAAGCCGAACTCGCACCGCTTGGCGCAACATGGCAACGCTTCACCAACCCTCGTGAGCCGCTTGAACAGTTCTACCTTTATGATGCAGGAGTTGTGGCACTTAGCAAGCCAAACAATGTGTCGACTTTGACGGTGTATTCTTACCAAGGTCAGGAAAAAGTGATACTGCCATTGGAACACGATGGTAATGTCGCTTGGCTAAGCACGTTGGGCGATTTTGAATCAAACAAGATTCGTATCCGAAGCATGTCGATGACTACGCCTCCTCAGTGGGAAGAGTTCGATGTAAAAACGCTGAATAAATCCTTGTACTCTCAAGATGCTTACCAAGACTTTGATAGTCAGCGTTATGTATCCCAACGTATTTTTATTAAGCACGACGGCGTTTCTGTCCCTGTCTCTTTGGCGTATCGCAAAGACAAATTGCACCCACAATCTCCTGTGATGATTTACGGTTACGGCGCGTATGGTTTTACGATGAAACCGTACTTTATGCCTCAGGTTATCAGTTTACTCGACCAAGGTGTGATTTACGCTATCGCCCATGTCCGTGGCGGTGGGTACTTTGGCGATGAATGGCACGAGCAAGGCCGTGGTGTGCGAAAAGCCAATTCTATTGGTGATTTTGTCGCGGCCGCGAAGGCGCTGCAAACATTCGAACGTGGCAATAGAGAGGTTTTCGCCATCGGTTCTAGTGCTGGTGGCACGTTGGTGGCCGGAGCGGTTAATCAAGATCCTAAATTGTTTTCAGGTGTCGTACTTAAAGTGCCTTTTGTTGATGTGGTTGCAAGTATGTCGGATACCTCACTTCCGCTTACCACACAGCAGTATGGCGAATGGGGTAACCCAACTAAACCTGAACAATTGGCGTTAATGAAGGCGTACGATCCGATTCTCAATATCCATAAAGACGCTTACCCACCCATGTTTGTTCAAGTCGGTTTAATCGATCAGCGCGTGCCATATTGGGAAGGCGCAAAGTATCTCGCTAAAGTTTCAGCGTTAAGTGAGCGCAACGGGCCGTACTTGTTGCAAACTGATTTTAATTCGGGCCACCAAATGGACCCACGACAAGCGCAAGAACAACAAGCAAAAGAATACGCATTTCTACTATCACTCATTAAAACATCTAAAGCGGAGCAGTAAATGAAGCTTACCCCAGTGTCAGCGGCAGTACTTTCGGTACTTGCTGCCAGTCAAGTGCACGCCGAATCTAAGGTCTTCTCAATGGAAGAGGTGGTGGTAACCGCCAATAAAATCGATCAGCCATTGTCAAAAGTGGCAGGTAGTGTCGCGGTTATCACAAACGAGCAAATCGAAGAAAGAGGCGAGACCGAGCTATATGACGTGCTGCGTAACGAACCTGGTGTAAGCGTGACGGGCGGTGCAGGACGTCCGCAAAACATTACCATCCGTGGTATGACGGGTAACCGCATTATGATCGTTCGTGATGGCATTCGTTCTGCGGATGGCTTCGGTGCGAATGACATTAATGATGCCGTTGGGCGAGATACTTTTGATTTATCCAATTTTGAATCGCTGCAAATCATTAAAGGGGCAAGTTCTTCGGTGCATGGCTCTGGCGCGATCGGCGGTGTGGTGATTTTAGAATCCAGCCAGCCGGGTGATTTCTTAAAAGACAAAGACTTCTACACCGATGTTTCCGGTACTTACACCGATATCAGCAACAAGTACAAAGGCACGAGTAATCTAGCTTTCCGTTCCGGTGATACAGAGAGTTTGTTTAACGTTTCATACTGGCAAGGACAAGAGACACGTAACTTTGATGAAGATTTGTATAACCGCGACCTAGATGGTTACAGCGGTGCTTATACGATCAACCACTTTTTCAATGAAGAGGTGATGTTGAAAGCCAAAGCGGAACTCTACACCCAGAACCAAGAGCGTTTGGAGGGTTCACCGTCCATTCAACCTGATGGCATCTGGCATATTGAAGACTTTGCTGAGGATGAAACCACAGAAGAGTACAGCGCTTATATTGGTGCAGAGGTGACTCCGATTAATCCAACTTGGTTCGAAGAGTTGGATACCAAAGTTTACTGGCGTCACACCGAAGTGGTGGAAGACACCAACCGTTTAATGCGCCAAGTGGATCACAATGGTTTGATCACCAAGCGTCGCGAGCTGGAACACAAAACCTTCATTGACGAAACAATTGGCTTCCGTGGCGATTTCACTAATACGATTTATGCAGCAAATGCTGAGCACCAATTGGCTTACGGTGTCGAGCTTTCTACTGACTATTACGAACGCACAGATAGCGACTCCAAGATTGATTGGAACGGAGTAACACCTTCGACCAAACAACCTTTCGCTCCTGCTCGTGCTTATAACATTGGTTTGTACGTTCGAGACATGGTGGAACTGGATAAATGGACCATCACAGGTGGCCTACGCTTTGATGCGCACCGTCTCACGCCAGACGGTGCGGGTGAAGTGGGCGGCTTCCCATTAAAAGACATGGATAGCTCAGAGGTATCTCCAAGTCTTTCGGTTTCTCGTGAAGTATTTGCCAACAACATTGCTTATGTATCTTATAACCATGGTTACCGTGCTCCGGAATACGATAAAGCGTATGGCTTCGTAAGCCACGACTTTGTGCCGCTCACGCCGTTTGTCATTGCACCAAACATGGATCTAGAAGCTGAAACTTCCGACTCATTTGAAATCGGTAACAAGTTCGATAACGGTCGCGCGTATGTCTATGCGTCTTTGTTCTACAACAAGTTTGAAAACTTCATCGACGTTGTGACCACGGGCTTTGACTCAAGCAATGGTAATTACATTAAACAATACCAAAACCTCGATGGTGTCGAGACGTATGGTGCAGAGCTTTCTGCGGGTTACGCGATCACTAAGCGATGGAACATTAGCACTAAGTTTGGCTACGTAGATGGCAAAGACGCGGAAGGTGAATACGTTCGAAGCATTACGCCATTCGAAGGTAACGCTCAACTGAAATACGCCAACCAAGACTTCAATGCTTACGTGGCTTGGAACTGGGCCGCGGCCATGGATCGCGTTCCTAAATGCCAGACCACGCTTGGTCTAGCGACAGATTGCGCGCAGACAAGTGCGTGGAATACGTTTGATATTGGCGCAACTTACCACGTTTCCAAAGACCTTCGTGTTAGCGCAAACATCATCAACCTGTTCGACAAAGAATACATCCGATACCAAGACGTAGCGGGTATCGCTGAGGAAAGTAAGCGTTACTCAACGGAGCCAGGGCGCTACTTCACGCTGACTGCAAAATACGAATTCTAGGACGAAATCATGAAGCTAAAACCATTGGCGTTTTCACTGCTTATTGCATGTACCCCTGCGGCGCTGTCTGCAGAGTGGGATTATCCCACAACGGATTCTGTGGTGACCAATGAAGCGCAAGCGAAAACTTATCTAGACAGCCACTACTCAGAAGCGGGCGAGTTTAAGTTCCGTTACAAAACCCAGTCTCAGCTTGGTGAGCATTACAATTTTGATGTTTGGGTTAACGGTGAATATCAATCTCAGCGTGCCCTTGTAGTAACAACTGATAAAAATCATCACGTTGTGCGAGTGTTTAAGAGCCTTGAAGATACGATAATTCGCAACGGTAAACCAACGGTTGCAATGGAATTGGAATCGCCTCGCCAACTGCAAGCACAAGAGCCACCGGCTTTGAGCTCCGGAAGTCTGGTTGATGTTGAGGTTTCTTTATTCAACCCAGATCTGCGCACCATGCAACAGCAAGCGGCACCAGAATCGACATGGTCAGCACTGTCTGATTACCCTCAGCCGATCGAGTACGTAACCAAGTCGATTGAGGTTTTAAAGTCGGGAGGTAAGTTCTATCTCTCTAACCCAAGATTAAAGCAAGTGGATGCGACGGGTTTATTTGCAGCCCCAGCACTTGGTGAAGCACCTGTGCTTGATACGTTGGACTTTCTCAGCGCAGAAGGAGTTCAAGCGTTTGACAGTGTTGATGAGATGCAAAGCACCGAGTTTGGTGACAATGCGTTCCCACAGTTGATGGCTTTTTATCATCTTGATAGCTCGATCCAATATCTGACAAGCCTGACTTACGACTTGTTTGACGAACCGCTTCGTTTTGACGCTCGCGGTTTATCAAAAGATAACTCTACTTACTATTACGGTCCGAAAGCACTCATGCTAGGTGTCGGTGGTGTTTCTCCGGATGCAGTCGATGCTGATGTCGTGATACACGAGCTTGGGCATGGCATTCATTACCAAATCGTACCGGATTGGGCGTACGGTCACACTGGTGCTATCGCAGAGGGTTTTGCTGATTACTGGGCGGGCAGCGCGAGCTACCGAACTCAATATTTGGATGCTTCGCGTCGTGGTCAAGAATTCGAGTTAGATACGGTGTTCAACTGGGACGGTGTGTTCGGAACACGCAAAACAACTCGTAGCTTATGGAACCAAAGAGCTCGTTACTTCGAGGGTTCAGAGTATCCAGCGCACGTTAGTGTGGGCGGTGAACTAGGCGACGAGTTATGGTCAACGCCACTGTTCCAAGCACTTAAAGCATCGGTTGAACGATACGGTGATGATACCGATAGGGTGTTCCGCGAGTTTGACACCATTGTTCTTGAAGGCATGTACGGCATTGGTCGTGGCGTGAAAATGCATGATCTGGCGGAGTCGACCGTGTTTGCCGCAAACACCTTGTTCCCAAATAAAGACTACGCCCAATTCCTGACGGATAGCTTCAACAAACACAACTTACTTAAAGCGCCTCTTCGTGTTCGCTATGACGCTCGATACATCGCACAAGGTCAAGACGTTGGTTTGAGCCTGAGCCAAACTGGCCGTGAAGCGAGCATCAAAGGGCAATGGCAGCTAAACAACGCATCTGTTTTCGACTTTGATGAAACGCTTTCTGACTCGACCTCAATGAAGGTGGCGTTACCAAGCGGTCTAACATGTGGCACGCAATTCGATTCCTCTATTTCATTGGATTATCAATTTTCTGAAGGCCTAAAGACTCACCAGTGGAGTGAAAAGGTGATGCTGGTTAATGGTACGCCAGAGCTCGATATCCAGCCTCAACCAGTGAACTCCGCTTTGCCGGAACAGGGCGACAGACTGTTCTCTCAGACGCTATCGGACAAGTCACGCACGATTGATGATTCGTTTGCGGTTTACCTGAACATCGAACATGACTCACTGCAAGATCTGCAAGTGACGCTAGTGTCTCCACAAGGCAAATCGGTCGTGCTACTTAGCCATCAATCAAGCAATACCAAAGGATTTAAAGGTTACTTCACCGCTCAGTATGACGAGGAGTTACAAGCACTTGTCGGTCAACCGAGTTGGGGTACTTGGCGTCTCGAAGTGTCTGACCGCGTGTCAGGGAACTCTGGGGTGTTGAAAGAGTGGGGTGTGAGTCACTTTGCTCAGTATCAGTGTAGTGCTGATACCACTAAAGAAAGCAGTGGCGGTGGTTCAGGTGGCAGTGGTTCGCCTTGGACCTTGTTAGGACTTTTCCTGCTTTCAATGGTGAGAGTGATTCGCTCTCGTTAATTAAAATCAAAAGAAGATAAAATCTATGAAGTTTCAATATTCTTTCGTTGCTATGTCACTAGCCCTTGCTGGCTGTGGCGGAGGTTCTGGTGGTGACACGTCGGCACCGACCTATGATGTAGCTGGCACCATCGTTTCTGCAGGTACACTTCTTGATACGCCAGTATGTATCGATTTAAACCAAAACTACGTTTGTGATTCCACTGAACCGAGTGCTAAAACGGATAATGCCGGTAAATTTAGCCTGACTTCAAGCGACAAAAACGTACTAACCAGCACCATTCTTGCTCAAGTTGATCAAGGTTCAAACCAAACGTTGCGTCTTGCGGCTCCGGGTCAAAATTTAGCAACGGGTAACACGGTCAATGGTGTAACAACGTTGCTCGCGGGTCTTGTAATTGACGGTAAAACCGTTGCTCAAGCTGAAGAGATTGTGAAAGCGCAACTCGCCGATGCCGGCGTTTCTCTTTCTGGTACGGTGATGTCTAACGCAGAAGCTAGCGAGCTAGACAAGCTAGAGCAAAACACGGTTGTGCTATTAGCTGCGATGCAACCAAAGCAAATGACCCAAGGCGTAGCGCTGCTTGCTCAAAATCTTAGCTTTCAAGGTAAATCGTTGGCCTCTGATCTTCTGTCTGAAGCGGAAGTAAGTGCATTTGCTGAAGAAATTGTAGCGGTTGCTGAACAAACGGTTGGTAGTAACGATACGGGCGCCGTTCTTTATTTTGCTGAAGGAGCAGCAGACGTTGCTGAGGTTCAAGCGTCTTACCCTGGTCAAGATGCAGAATACGGCTTCGACAAAGAGGACAAGCAAACGTCGACAGGCGCTGGCTTTAAGTTCGTTAAGCTAGATTCACAAGGTGCAGCTTTAGCTGCAGATGCGACTGAGTGGGCTTGTACTATGGACGAGCGTACTGGTCTTGTTTGGGAAAACAAAAGTGCGGATGCGAGCTCAGTTCAATTTAAAGATCGCCTATTTGCGTTTGAGTCTGAAACATTTAAGCCATTTAGCAAAGATGTAGAGCTTGCAGGTTGTAAAGACGCTGGTGATGAAGTTTGTACCACTAGCCAATATGTTGAGTACATAAACAAACAATCGTTATGTGGAATCACTGGTTGGCGCTTGCCTACTTACCGTGAGACTTATGACTTACTAGACTTTGGTGAACAAACACTGTTTGCTCCGAACGATGAATATGCAAAATACAACGTCTATGGTTTTAATGTTAAATACTTTCCACAGCAAACCATAGGTAGCCCTTATTTAGGATATGGTGCGTTTTGGCATAGCGACTTTAAGTTTACGAATGCATCATCACAACTTATTGATGGCGAGATTTATTTCCCTGCGATTGTCTCCCGGGGCAAAGATAGAGGCACTATTTCATACGTCGAGATTCGATCAAGCAACACAAGTGCGGGTGCCGATGATTCTTACCAATTCCCAATCCGTCTAGTCGCAGTTAAGGGGCAATAAGATGAAGAAATTAATAACTGTACTATCTCTTACTTTGGCTTCTCAAACTGCAATAGCTGCACAAGAGTGTTCTACTGACTTTGCTAAAACGGCACCTAACACGCGTTATACATATTCTGAGAGCGGTACCGTAACTGACCTGAAAACAGGTCTAACATGGATGCGCTGTCCAGTTGGTATGACATGGAATGTAGGAAACCAAGAATGCCAGGGGACGCGATCTACAATGTCATGGCAACTCGCTCTCTCCACAGCCAAACAAATTCGTAATAAGGATGGCAACCATCCTCTTCACAATTTTGCTGACAAAAAAAATTGGCGACTAGCAAATATCAAAGAGCTGGTATCTCTAACTGAGCGAGCTTGCCACAGCCCAGCCATAAATAGTACAGGGTTTGCTAGCGGCTATAGTCTGACAGATGGAGATGATGTTCTAGGGCGTTATGTCTGGAGCAACACACCTAATGGCGACGGTAAGCATGTTGCAACTTTTGATACGACTAATGGTGAGGTTTTCAATAGAGATCCGTTAAACTCAAGTTTCAAAAGCTCTCTCTTGTTAGTGACAGATGAATAATAATTATTACGTTAATAAGGGTTGATAGCTTTGCCTTTATGATAGGCTCCGCCAGTGCGGAGCTTTTTCTTTTCTAACCTTTGGAACTTATCGTGTTGAGCAGAGTATTTAAACTTGGAACTGCTTAAGTTGATGTTTTTGATTTTCTGCTAAACCAGACAACTCTTGCGCTGCCGCGGCGGATTGAGTGATACCAGTGACGTTCTGGCTCACTAGTTCATAGATGTTCGTTAAGTTGTTGTTGATATCAGCCGTAACCTGTTTCTGCTCTTCTGATGCGGTCGCAACTTGAGTGTTGATTGAGTTCAGATCGGCGATAGCATTACTGATATTAGCAAGTGATTGGCTAACTTCTTGTGTAAGAGCTTGGTTGTCTGACAACATGGCTAAGCTGGAATGCATACTTTCATTTGCGTGACCAGATTGTTGCTGTAGCTCTTCTATAATGGTTTGGATCTCTTTGGTGGACTCCTGAGTTCGCGCTGCCAGCATACGTACTTCATCGGCCACTACCGCAAAGCCTCTGCCACTTTCGCCCGCTCGTGCAGCTTCAATCGCTGCATTCAGTGCAAGTAGATTCGTTTGCTCAGAAATACCTTCAATCACTTCGATCACGCGACCAATGTGTTCTGATTGATCTTTTAGCGAAGTTACGACGGCAGCGGCTTCGTTAAGTTGTTCCGCCATCTTTTCACTTGCGCGAGTGCTTTCCCCAAACATGCTTATACTTTGTGAGGTTAACGTACGTGCTTGATTTGATGCACTATCGGCTTCTTGTGCATTGGTCGATACTTCAGCTGCGGTCGACTCTAGCTGATTGATCGCCGAGGCTACTTGCTCAACTTCTTGCTTTTCTTGATCCGAGTTGACGCTGCTTTGAGTCATAACAGTTGCTAACTCGGTTGATGCTGATGCCACATCTTCACTAATGCGAACCAATGCGCTTACAGTTTCACGCAGTTTTTCTATGGTCTGGTTTACATCTCGAGCCAGCTGAGACACTTCGTTTTTCCCGATGGCTTCGGCCTTAACTAGTAGGTTTCCCTTCGCGACTTCCTGCATCGTTACTTGAAGGTTACGAATCGGCGCAACGATGTAGCTGGCGAGTACCCAACTAATAAGTGAAGCGGCACTCAAGATCACCGCAAGCGAGACGGCGCTGTAAGTTAGCGTGGTTGAATGTTGTTCGCCATTCGTTTCGACTTCATCGGTGACGATTTGATTCAATTGTTTAGATAGTTTGTCGATGGCGTTGATCATCGCTTCGCCAGCTAATCGATACTCAGCCATTGCAGATTCGTACTTTTGATTGAAATCAGAGGTGGTGTAATCAGAAGAGTGTTTAGTGGTGAGCAGAGGTGTCATGGTAACGCGAGTGAAATCAACATAGTGATTCATGGCCTTACGCATAGCATTGACTTCATTTTGAACGCCAGGGAGATTGTCGATGGAGTTAAGAAAATCGCGGTTTTTGTTTTGTCGCTCAGAAAGCTCTTGGTTGAGAGACTGAACATCTTCGGCTCTAAATAGACTATAAATGGCTTTGATGCGCATGGCGTAAGTGTTGTCTACGATGCCGCTAAGTTCCTCTTTGTGAATGATTAGCTTATGGGTGGAAGCCGAAACCTTATTGAATGCTTGATCGAGTTTACCGATTCCGACACTCAGTCCAATGATGAGTAATATAACTGTGAATAGAACAGGCAGAAAAACCTGAAGTTTAATAGAAAGCGTACTAAGAAATTGACGCATGAGATTGACCCTCTATCGGTTTGATTATTATCTTTTTTATAAATAAGCATTTCGATTTTAATTGTTATATATGCCAAATCAATGAGTTACTCATATCTAATTGTTATGAAATGTACCAAAATCGATGGGGTTATCATCTTGAACATGAGGCAACGTTATAAAAACGTTACGTTCAAATTGAGAGAGGGATAAGTCGCGGAATTAATAGTTAGAAATGACAACGTGTCATAGAGGGTTCAACTAAGTGAAACACAACTGTCATATTCAAATTCTAAAGTGAGCACCGTTCAAGTGAAACACAACGGCAATAAAGCCACTTAAGGAAATTGTGATGAAAAAGACAGTAATCGGTGCAATCGCACTTCTAGGCGCAATGGCAGTGACTCCTGTTTCTGCTAAAGAAACTATCTCTGCAGTGGGTTCTAGCAGCGTAACTCCACTGATGGAAGTTTTCTCTGAAACGTACATGAAGAAGAACCCTAACGTATTTATCGAAGTTCAAGGTCCTGGTTCTTCAGCTGGTGTAAAAGCAGCGAAAAATGGTTCAGCAGACCTTGGTATGTCTTCTCGTAATCTAAAAGACTCTGAAAAAGAATCAACACTAATCGAAGAAGTGGTTGCTCGTGATGGTATCGCAGTGGTTGTTAACCCACAAAACAAACTGCCAGGTCTAACAGCCGAGCAAGTGACTGCAATCTACAAAGGCGAAGTATCAAACTGGAAAGAAGTCGGTGGTGCAGACAAGCCAATCGTAGCCATTACTCGTGACACAGCTTCTGGTACTCGTGGCGCATTTGAAGACATCATGTCTCTAAAAATGAAGATTTCTGGTAAGAAGGTATCAGCTATCTCTCAACGTGCTCAAGTTGCAAACGGTAACGGCGCACTGAAAACAATGGTTGCATCTAACCCATACGCAATCGGCTACATTTCTCTTGGTACTGTAGACAACACTGTTAATGCGCTAGCAATCGACGGCGTTGATGCAACGGTAGCTAACGTTAAAAACGGTTCTTACAAAGTAGCGCGTCCATTCCTTGTTCTTTACAAAGAAGGCAAGCCATCAACAGAAACGCAAAAATTCCTAGACTGGATGCTAACTGACGAAGCGCAAGCGCTAGTTGACCAAAAAGGTTACATCTCAGTTAACTAATCCCATCGGGACTCTAAAGTTTGCTCAGCCCAACGTTTCGGGCTGAGCCTTTTCTATCCATTGTGTTCAACGGCATTGCCCAGAACCGTGAGATTTTTAAATGACCATCGCAACAAATAGTGAAAAGCTTATGAATACTGACGCTAGAGCTATCAGCAAGTCAGGCCTACGCGAGAAGCGTCGTGTAGACTGGAAAGAGCGCATCTTCCACGGCTTGTTCCTAACGAGTGCCGTAATCGGCATTGTTTCATTGGCCGTTATTGCATACTTCATCGTTCGAGAGAGTATTCCGGCATTCCAAGAAGCAGGCGTATCGGGCATTGTCTTAGGACAAAACTGGTTACCACCTGCGCTTTACGGTGTCGCCACCATGATTGTGGCATCTATCGTATCGACGGCTGGTGCTGTCATTGTTGGGGTTCCAATTGGTGTTCTGACCGCCATTTTTATCGCTGAAATCGCACCAAAGCGATTAGCAGACATTATCCGTCCAGCGGTTGAGCTGCTAGCTGGTATTCCTTCAGTGGTCTACGGTTTCTTCGGTCTGGTTATTATCGTTCCATTGATTCAGAAGGTATTTGATGTACCTGCAGGTAATACTATCCTTGCCGGTATCATTGTTCTTGGTGTGATGATTCTACCAACGGTAATTACGGTATCTGAAACGTCTATCCGCGCTGTCCCTCGTACTTATAAAGAAGGTTCTTTGGCACTGGGCGCATCGAAAATCTACACCATCTTTAAGTTGCTCGTTCCAGCGGCTCGCTCAGGCATCATGACAGGTGTGATTCTGGGTATCGGTCGTGCGTTGGGTGAGACCATGGCGATTATCATGGTTATGGGTAACGCGCCGGCAATGCCAGAAGGCATCCTTGATTCGGCTCGTACACTAACTGCAAACATCGCTATTGAAATGTCTTACGCAAGTGGTGTTCACGCGAACGCACTTTACGCTACAGGTGTAGTACTTCTGGTCTTCATCATGTCGTTGAACGCTGTACTACTGTACCTAAACCGAGAAAAAGCGAAGTAATCGCTCGTTAAAGGTGACTATTATGGATCGCGCAAAACTAAAAAAAGCACGCCAGTTCAAAGATAATGTCTTTAACGCATTTGTCTGGATCTCGGCAGCACTAACGGTAGGTTTCTTGTTCTGGATTATCTGGTACATCCTATCAAACGGTCTACAACACGTAGATTGGAACTTCATTACTGATAACTATACGCGCACAGGTGAAGAGCACGGTATCTTCCCAATGATTGTGGCGACCATTTACATGGTTATCGCTTCTATCGCAGTGGCAGCGCCACTCGGTATCATGACGGCAATCTACTTGACCGAATACGCGAAAGTGGGCAGTCGTTTGGTGAAAATCATCCGATTCTGTACCGAGTCATTGGCGGGTATCCCGTCGATCATTTTCGGCCTGTTTGGTATGACTTTCTTCGTGGCGATTCTTGGCCTTGGCTTCTCGATTCTGTCGGGTGCATTGACGCTAAGTATCTTAATCCTGCCAGTTATCATCCGTACAACGGAAGAAGCGCTGATGGCAGTACCACAAACGTACCGTGAAGGCTCTTATGGCCTCGGTGCTTCTAAGATTTACACTATCTGGCGTTTGATTCTTCCGAGCGCAATGCCAGGTATCTTAACCTCGGTCATTCTAAGTATTGGTCGTGTCATTGGTGAGTCTGCTCCAGTATTCCTGACAGCAGGTATGGTTGCACGTATTCCGGATTCTTTATTGGATTCAGGTCGTACGCTAACCGTTCACCTATACAAACTGACTACCGAACTGTTTACCGTTGAAGAATGGAATCAGGCTTACGGTACGGCAACAGTGCTTATCGTAGTTGTTCTCTTGATCAACATGGTAACGAAACTGATTGCTAGACGTTTTAACACCGCAACTTACTAACAACACTAATTAAGAACGCACGTTAAAAGACACGAATTCAAGAATTAAGAGATTAAGACAATGAACAAATTTGATATTGAAAACCTAGACCTATTCTACGGTGACAACCAAGCACTGAAATCGATCAACTTACCAATTCCAGTTCGCCAAGTAACTGCACTTATCGGCCCGTCAGGTTGCGGAAAATCAACGCTTCTACGCTGTTTGAACCGAATGAATGATCTAATCGAAGGCGTGAAAATTACAGGTAAATTGGCGATGGACGGCGAAGATATTTACGGCAACATTGATGTTGCTGACCTTCGCATCAAAGTCGGCATGGTATTCCAAAAGCCAAACCCATTCCCGATGAGCATTTACGAGAACGTGGCTTACGGCTTACGTGCTCAAGGTATCAAAGACAAAAAGACAATTGATGAAGTGGTAGAGCGTTCGCTGCGCGGTGCTGCACTTTGGGATGAGGTGAAAGATCGCCTTAAATCACACGCATTCGGTCTTTCTGGTGGTCAGCAGCAACGTTTATGTATTGCACGTACAATCGCGATGGAGCCGGATGTGATTCTGATGGATGAGCCAACGTCGGCACTTGACCCAATTGCGACACACAAAATCGAAGAACTGATGGAAGAGCTAAAGAAGAACTACACCATCGTTATCGTGACTCACTCAATGCAACAGGCGCGTCGTATCTCTGACCGCACTGCGTTTTTCCTAATGGGTGAACTGGTTGAGCACAACGATACGCAAGTGATCTTTAGCAACCCTCAAGACGACCGTACTCAAGGCTACGTAAATGGTGATTTCGGTTAATCCACCGTATTTACAAGCATAACTAAATAACTATAAGCGATGGTAACTTTGCCCCTCTTGATGAGGGGCCTTTTTCTTTTTAAGTCGTAGGCTTAAAACATCTACCAACACAAAAATCTTGTAAATAAGTACAACTTTCCTCCCCAGTTTATAAAGCATGTAACTTATGTGAAACATGGCTTTAAAAGTGCTGAAGAGCTCTCGAATGTAACACTAAGTCTGATAATTTTGCGAATGACTTAACAGCTCAAATTTGAACGTATTGATTGCATATCATGGCCTAAGTAGTTTTTTATCGAGGATAAAAAAGTAGATTAGGTTGGTAGGGTGAGTTTAAGAAGTTTTACAAGAAAAGTGTCTTCAACGAGGGACCATCGGTTGCTAGCGGAGGCAATCTTTGATCATTTAGAGAGTCTATTCTCCCCTCAAGCCCTCGCTATTTTTGAAGATCCTTCAATTAACCCTCGTCATTCGATGAGCTTCTCTCGCGGAGAGCTTTACCCAACCCATAACTATCCTGAGACATTCTGGGAGTGGGCAAGTCAGTTTGATACCTCTGAAAGCATCATACCTCTGGCGATCAACACTTGTAACTGGAATCACACCCGAGATTTAGGCGGTGATAGTTACATCATGATGCTCGACAACACGCCTATCAAACGTACCTACCTACTGATTCAATCTGTACATGCTCGCACTGCACATAATATCTATGAAGAAAGTTACGACGCAATGCAACTCGCAGCGGCGCGTTGGCAATGTATTCGTGCTGAAAAAAATGCCTCGAAAGAGATCAGGCACAGAGATATTCGTGAAGCGCAATATGTTGATGAGATTAGCCAACGCGAGCGCTTTATCGAAAATATGAAGTTAGTTCAGCAAGTTGCACTCGAAACCTCTAATCCTGATTCTTTAAAGGACTTGTACTACAAAGCCGTCGAAGCGTTACGTGAACGACTTGGGTTTGATCGCTCTACACTGATGCTTCTCGATATGAAAAAGCGCAGCTTCAGTGGTACATACGGCACGGATGAGTCAGGAATTACGATTGATGAATTTCACACACAATACGATTTACACCAACTTAGCGAGGAGTATATCACCGCGTTATCTAGCCTCGAGAGCAACTTAGTGATTGTAGAAGACGCGCCAATATACACAGCAGGCAAGGTCATTGGGCAGGGCTGGAATGCGATGTTGATTTTACGCGATGGCAATGAACCGTTTGGGTGGTTCGCGCTAGATAACTTTATTCATCGTAAGACGATAACGGCATATCAAAAACAGATGTTGGACTCGTTTGGTTCACTTTTCTCTCAAATTTACATTCGTAAGCGCCAAGAACAAAACGTACGCATGTTGCATTCAAGCATGGTTGAGTTATCACGTTGCACTACTGTCAGTGGAGTATGCAAATCGGCCGTCACTTTCGCCATTAAAAATCTTGGTATTGATCGAATGGCGGTGTTTTTAACTGATGAAAATTGCTCTTACATGCAAGGAACGTGGGGTACCGATATTCAAGGTAACGTGGTGGATGAATCTTACTTCTTTGGCGAAACCCAAGATTTCTCTCTTATAAATCTGGCTCGCTCAATGCCAAACGAAGTCGCATTTGAAGAATCAGTGCCTATTTATCATGACTGTAATATTGTTGGCTTTGGTTGGGCTGCGATGACGGTATTGACTTCAAATAGCAGTGGTCCTATCGCCTTTATCGCTGTTGATAATTTGCTGACACGTGCGCCGTTAACTTCTCAGTTACGTGAAGTGATTCGTATGTTCGCGTCCAGCTTAGCTGAAGTATTGCAACGTACTCAAGCTCAAGAGGCGATTCGCGAATTAAACGAAAACTTAGAGCTGGAGGTTCAGAACCGAACAAAAGAGTTGGAGGAAGCCAATCGACAGCTTGAGGTACTTTCTAAGCTCGATCCTTTGACGCGTCTTGGTAATCGCCGCATGTTAGAACATGTGATGCAAAAATATTGTGC
Source organism: Vibrio sp. Vb1729 (assembly GCF_033338655.1). NCBI lineage: Bacteria > Pseudomonadati > Pseudomonadota > Gammaproteobacteria > Vibrionales > Vibrionaceae > Vibrio > Vibrio sp. Vb1729. Next base: position 19,369 of record NZ_JAWOTB010000020.1, read on the forward strand.
CCTAGAGTGTGAAGACGACATGTCGTTTGGCCTGATCCTGATTGATATTGACCATTTTGGCTTATTCAATAATCACTATGGTCATCTCGAAGGCGATATCGCATTGATGCGAATTGGCTATATCTTGGATCATCATACCAAAGGTGAAGATGAAGTTTTTTGCCGTATCGGAGGTGAAGAGTTTGCATTGCTCATGATTGGTTCTGAGCAAGAGGAGGTTCGACTGAGAGCAGAGTGCATTCGTCAATGTATCGAGGGCGAGGGGATAAAGCATCGACATAACCCAGAAGGGGAGTTACTTACCGTTTCAGTCGGTTACTCCTGTTATAAAGCGAAAGGCAAAGACTTTAATTTCGACCATTTATATCAGTTGTCGGATAAGGCACTCTATCAAGCGAAGAATCATGGGCGAAATTGTGTAAGGCGATACGAATACGAGCCCCAAGTGTTTGTTGAGTGAGTGATGTTCATAAGAGCAACTTGATAGGGAAGGGGGCGGCGGTTGGTGCTCTAGATAAAACCGCTAAAGCAAATTTGACCGCATAAGAGAATGGGCAGCTCATGAGAGCTGCCATTGTTATCTAGTTATTTATAGCTTTTCGAGTTGGTGGTCGGTTTTCGTTACGTTTGCTTTGCCAAGGTTTTGAATTTTCGCTAGCAGCGAATCAGGGCTCCAAGGTTGTTGGTTAGCACTAAAATACGCTTGATTCATGGCATTAAGCTCTTGCTTAATTGCTTGTACGTCACCAGGGTTTAACCTGTCTTGATGAGTGGTTAAATACTCATTTACAGAGCGTTCAATTTTCGCAGCATCGCCCTCTTCGATGACTTTTTTTAGCGCGTCGATGCAAAGTGGTTGTTCAGTATTTGAAACCGTTCCACTCGCTGTTATTGACCGCTTTTTCCATGCCCAAGTAGCGATTCCCAATGTCATTATCCAAAGCCCTAAGAAAACAAAGGTTAATGTTCGCCAGAGACTGTTTACATCGCCGCTTGATTCAGGACTAGGGGCTGACACTAAAGGCGCTGAAAGAGGCGATTCCGGCAACGTGATTAGCCCAGTGTCATTTTTCTCTACGTCTAATGTTAGCTCTGGTAACGTTGTTTTCTTCGCTTCATCATTTTGACTGTCCCACCAGTTCAAGTCGTATCCTGGTAAGGTATATTTCCCGGCCTCTGTAGGAATAATGACTTGCTTCACCGTCATGGTAACGGTGCCATCTCTCGCGCTATCGAACTTAGGTTGTTCGGGATACACGCGCAGTGAACTCGGGTAACTAATATTGACTCGTGGCAGATATTCGGCTTGTGTACCGCGAGCCTTAACTTGAATGGTTCGAGTGAGTGAAGAGCCTTGTTTTACTGTGTTGATCGCGTTAGTCGACAGTAGATTACCTTGATCGTCTTGCCAGCTCTGTGTCATTTCTAACGCTGAAGCAGGAAGCCATTCACCTTTAAATTCGCTCGGAATCGGTTTGACCGTTATTGGCATGCGTTCCGCTTTGGTATTGATAGGCATTATTTTGGTTGAGCCCGTCAAGCTGTCGCCATAAATATAAGAACCGGTCAGTTTAGGACCTATCAAGGTATAAGTGCCTGGTTGATTGGCCGTTAAGCGAAACGACTGCTCTATGACCGCTACTTCTAACCCATTTAAGATCTTCTGTCTTTGCTGTAAGCCACCCAGTGCCTCAAGCTTCATGCCTTCAATTTGCGGAGGTACTATTTGCGGGTTATCTAGGCGTCGAGTGTCCGCTTTGATTAGAAGCTGTATACGTAATGTTGCAGATTGCTGAGGGTAGAGCGTACTGTTGTCGACCGTAATATTGAAGCTAAATAGATCATCAAGATTGGGGTCTGTTTGGCTCGCGTTGACACGTAGTTTGATCGGCTCCGTTTTCATACCATCAGCGGAAAAACTTGGAATAGTCAGAACACCTTCTTTCATTGGTGCAATTGAGATACTCCACTCGGTACGCACTGATTTTCTTCCGTTAATGTTATTGCTAGAGCGGCCATAACGAGGTTGACCCAAGAAGAAGTCTTTCTCTAGAACATTGAAGTCGATTGAGTCTGAGCTGAGCTCAGTATCTGAAATGATTCTGAGGTTAATCACTTCATTCTTGGCTACTTGTGCTTTATTCACACTAGCTTGAAGTGTCTGTGCCATCACCGAGAAACTGGATATTAGGCTGGCCACAAAAATAAAGACCAGTTTTACGCCTTTGTTCATCACAGGCTTACCACTCCTTTTGAGATTGTTGTGGAGGTTGTTTTTGTTGCGCTTGAAGTTGCATTTGCGCACGGATCAAAAAGCTTGGGTCTCGAGCACTTTCTACTGCTTCTAGTCGACGGAACTCAGGATCATCCTGATGCATTTTTTCGGGATGCGCTTTAGCCTGTATTGGTTCACCTTGATCCTTCACTTGCTTGTCATCTCGTTGCGGTTGATGTTGTTCCGTTTTTTGTTTTTCTTTTTTATTTTCAGAATCCTGCTGATTTTGTGACTGTTGTCCTTGCGCTTCTTTCCCTTCGTTTTGAGACTTTTGTTG
>NZ_JAWOTB010000020.1:22020-49432 GCF_033338655.1 Vibrio sp. Vb1729
CTGTTGCTGTTGCTGTTGCTGTTGCTGTTGCTGTTGCTGTTGCTGTTGCTGTTGCTGTTGCTGTTGCTGTTGCTGTTGCTGTTTTAGCTTTTCTTCTACAACCGATAGGTTTTTCTTCGCGGCTTCAAAGTTAGGCTTTTCCTCTAGCAGTTTTTTATACAAATCAGCCGCATCTTCTAATTGACCATTTTGAGCGAGCGAGTTGGCGAGGTTATAGCGGCCGTTAAGGGAGGCATCATGAGAAAATGCTTCGATAGCGGCTTCGTAGTCACCTTTTTGATAACTGGCGGCTCCTTTCCAGCTTGGGTTTGTAAATAGGTTTTGCGCCTGTTCATACTCACCTTGCTTGTAGAGTTCCGCTCCTTGTTGGTCGGCATTTAAGAACGGATTAGCTTCTGCATGCGGTGTCCACGTTACTGGGACTACAGTCGCAACTACCATCCAAATCAGGCCACGTCGAAACAGTAAAGCCGCAGGAAGAAGTAACAACGGCAGTAACCAAAAGCCACTGTTGAGACGAGAATCAGTTTTAACTTCTTCGCTTTGGGTCGCAGAAAGCTGGCTACCAATGTTATTAGTAAAGGCCGCGATGTTTTCAACATCACGGTTGGTGTGTTGAATAGGAACAAATAGGCCACCAGTCTTATTCGCTAGCGTTTGTAGATTTTTCAGATTTGTTTTCGCTACGACGGTTGTGCCTTGTGCAGTTTTTAGCAGAGAGCCATCGGGCAGCGCGATAGGCGCACCGTTAGGAGTCCCGACGGCAAGAACAGAAATGCGAAACTTTGTACCTTGGACTAAATCTAACGCGCGAGACAGCTCTGACGTATCAAGATCATCCGCTAACACGATGATATCGCCTTGTTGCGTGCCGGCTTGAGAAAACTGGTTGATCGCAAGTTCAATCGCGGCAGGCAGGTTTGCCCCTTGAAAAGGCATCAGCTCTGGCGACAAATTTTCGATAATGCCCGCAAGCGTACTGGAATCAGTTGTCAGTGGACTTAAGTTATAGGCATCACCAGCGTAAGCAATAAGTCCAGTGGCTCCCTCTTTCCATTTAGGCAGCAAATCGAGCGCCTTATAACGTGTTTGTGCTAGCCGATTGGGTTTGATGTCTGTAGCAAACATAGAGCGAGACATATCAAGCACCAAGATTCGGTTTTGGTTTAACTCAAAGCTTGGTCGAGCATTGGACTGCCAGCTTGGCCCCGCTAATGAAATGCAAGTTATTGCCCAAGCTAAACCCCATAGAGTGAAGTAATGCTTAGACTGCGTGTTTTGTCCGAGCATCCGCGATAGGTGAGGGGCAATCAGTGTGGACTTTTGGGCTCTAAATTTGTGATTAAGCAAGAGTGCTATAGGGATCACGATGAGCCCCAAAAGCCAATAAGGATTGAGGAAAATAAACTCAGCCATGTTTTCTCCTTAATAGGAATAACAATACCGATAATACAAATGCAGCGCTTAATGGATATGGAAACCATTCAGACTGTGGGCGCCAAGTTTGTGTGTCGCTAGATACGGGTTCTAGCTGGTTGATGGTGTCATAAATCTTTTCGAGCTCTTCCGTATCTCGCGCTCGAAAATATTGTCCACCTGTCACCTCTGCCACTTTAGTCAGTGTTTGTTCATCTAAGTCGGCTGCGGTGTTGACTTTGCGAGTCATGAAAAACTCTTTCACCATCATTTCACCAGCGCCCACGCCCACGGTGTAAATAGTGGCGTTGTATTTTTTCGCAATTTCCGCTGCTTCTAGCGGCTCGAGCACCCCTGCAGTATTGCTGCCGTCACTGAGCAAAATCATGACTCGTTGGGGAGCATCACTGTCTACAAAGGTTTTTGTGCCTAACCCAATACCATCACCAATGGCGGTTCGTTGACCAACCAAGCCGATGACGGTTTGATTAATCTGTTGCATGACGCTTTTGCGGTCTGCAGTGAGTGGTGTTTGCAAATAAGCATGGTCGCCAAACAAAACAACTCCGAGACGGTCACCTTTTCTCTTTGCTACGAAATCAGACAGAACTTTTTTGACTGCTGTGAGGCGATCGATATATTCGCCGTTGAGTTCCATGTCTTCCTGCTGCATCGAACCGGACAGATCGACGACTAACATCAAGTCCCGATACTTGGGTTGGAATTCAACGGGATCGCCAAACCAAACTGGACGCGCACAAGCGACGACAAGAAGGCCCCAGATCGCGATTGAAAGTGCTTTTTGCAGCGCTTGCTTAGGCTTGCTGCGATTCTCATTGGTTGGTAAGTACGCCAATTTGATCTCGGCTTGTTGAGATTCTTGTGGCAGGAACTTGTATACCAGCCATGGGATGGGCAACAAAAACAGTGCCCACCACCAGACAAATTCAATGTTTAGCCATTGGGCAAGATCGGTTATGAGTGTTTGCTCAGTCACGGTTATTTGCCTTTTTCTTTGGTGGCAAAGCGTAGGTTATCCAAAAGACACAATCGTCTACCAAGCTTTGATGCTGCCCTTGGGAAGAATTCTGATACAACGCTTCTTGCCACTGATGTTGTTTGTCTACGAATCGACTTTCTTTGGTATGGCTATCGAGAAATTTATACCAAGCGATTCCGGTTAATGGTGCGATCTCTTCACGCGGAAAGTAACTCAATGCTGCCTGGCGCAATATTTCCAGAGCAGAAGAGGGGGTATGAGGCGCGGTAGGTTGAGTTAAAAGTGTTAATGCTGTCTTTTTTGCGCGTAAGTGTTTTTTACGCCATCTCACATAAAGACAAATGCCGAAAACGAAGAGCAAGGTGGCTGCAAGCACCACCCACCATCCCCAAGCGAGCGGAAACCAATCCGGAGCGTTTGGCAAAATCAAAGGTTCAAGGTCTAGGCTTTGGTTGTTTGTTGTCATTATTATTACTGCTTAATAAATACTGCTTGTCAGTTTGTTAGCTTAATTGTGAAATTAAGGGCCGGCCACTTGATAGCGTGTTAAATGGAATTGCTATCGAATGGCACTGCTGCTTAATGGTTTCTTGATGTTGGGTAAAGTGGCTTTCGAGTTCTCTTCGTTGTCCTTTAGAGCCAAAGTTAAACCATTGACTATGCAGCCCATCCGAAGCTTTCACTTGACCTCTAAAGTCTGTTTCGCCTCTTTCTAACGGATCATAAAACTGAACGGCCCTTACGCTATTGTGTTGTTTGAGTCGACGTAGTTGTGCCAGTTCCGTTGGTGTTACGTGGGCAAAATCACTGAGCATAATCAATTCGCTGCCTTTTGGGGTGAGCGTATGAAGTGTCTCCAATACTTGTGCATACGGCAGTGTACGAGTGTCGTTGCTTGCAGTACGAGTTACTTGCGCATTATGTATGTCGACTATGGCGTTAAGAATCCGCAGCCCTTGTCTTTGTAAAGAAGAGGGGCGAAATTCAAGACATTGATGTCCGTCATCAATCACTGCGCCGATGCGATCTTTTTTAGCTAGAGTTAGCCAAATTAGAACACTGGCAAAGTGGGCCAATTGAACGGATTTGAGTACATACTTAGATCCAAAATGTAGACTAGAACTTAGATCAAGATAAAGAATGACCGCTTGCTCTTTATCTTCTGCAAACAACTTTGTATGTGCTTTACCGGTCCTAGCGGTGACTCGCCAATCAATGCTGCGAATATCGTCGCCAGGTTGATATTGGCGTACCTCCATAAAATCCATACCTCGCCCTTTTTGGCGACTGGTATGGTTACCACTCATCTGCGACCAGAGACTCTGTGCTGGTGGTAACCAACGTACAGATTGAGTGCGATATTGGAGCAGCTCTTCAAGGGTTAATGTCACCCCATTCGCATGAGGTGGTAATGAATGTGTAGCGGACATATCACTCACCTGTTTATGCACTGCCAACAAGGTTTAGCAGTTTATCGATGACCTGGTTTGCCGTAATGCCTTCCGCTTGAGCGTGGTAACTCAATAATAAACGGTGGCGCAGTACCGGATAAGCCATGGTTTGAACATCTTCCGGAGAGACAAAATCACGACCAGCAAGCCAAGCGTGCGCACGTGCACAGCGATCAAGAGCGATGGTGGCACGCGGACTCACACCCATTGACAACCACTTGTCCAACTCAGTGTCATATTCGTTGGCTTGACGTGTCGCCATAACTAAACGGACGATGTACTGCTCTATCGTTTCCGCCATATGAATATCCAACACTTCTTTACGTGCGGTGAATATATCGTGTTGGCTTAACATTGGGCGTTCAACCTTTGCTTCGCCTTTTGCTTCTCCGCGGTTAATACGCAAGATAGATAGCTCATGCTCCGCATCTGGGTATTCCACTTCTAAATGCAATAAAAAGCGGTCTAGCTGCGCTTCAGGAAGGGGGTAGGTCCCTTCTTGCTCTATCGGGTTTTGAGTTGCCATAACCAAAAACAACTCTGGCAGCGGGTAGGTATGACGACCTGCTGTGACTTGTTTCTCTGCCATTGCTTCAAGCATTGCCGCTTGTACTTTGGCTGGCGCACGGTTTATCTCATCCGCAAGAATAAGCGAGTTGAAGATAGGACCTGATTGGAAAGTGAATTCTCCGGTTTCGGGACGGAAGATATCGGTGCCGGTTAAATCGGCTGGCAGCAAATCTGGGGTGAACTGAATGCGGTGGAAGTCGCCTTCAACACAGTCTGAGAGTGATTTTACTGCACGGGTTTTTGCTAACCCAGGAGGGCCTTCAACTAAAATATGCCCATCCGCAAGAAGCGCAACAAGCAGTTGCTTTACCAGATCTTGCTGTCCGATGATCTGCGACTCTAAGTATTGCTGAAGAGTTTCGAAGTTAGATTTATGCATGCTTTGGACTCTCGGTATCCATGTGATTTTCGTGTTGAGTATTGGTCATTTTCCATGTGAAAAAAGTTCCAACGCTCTATTGCAATTTATCTTTTCAATATTGGGACGCTACAGAGAATTGCAAGTACGTGCTATCTCTGAAAGTGCTTATTTGACAGTGTGTTACATTTATTTTTCATAATATAATGAGAAATGCCTCTAGTTTTGTACATATGAGCCGATAAAGATTCCGTGGTGTGCGTGTCATGAGATATGCACCTGATTCCCCTTGTGGGGCCAATAACAAGTGATTCTTTTAAAAGGTCCGAATATGTTGAAACTTTATTCCTTGAGCATCAAACAGAAGGTTGTACTTGGCATTACGTTTGCTGTTCTAGCATCAACAATCATTGTTGGTGTTATGGCTCAGCGTCATGCGAGAGATGTATTGAGCCATCGTCTTATTGACATCGAGCTACCTGCGATGTTGCAGCAAATCAATACCGAAATTGACCGCGAAGTTGTCGAAATGCAACAAGCGGCAAAACAGCTGGCTACAAACGAATTTATTGTTGAAGCCCTATCTAATACAGACCGTGATCCGTCAGTAGAAGTTCAGTTGGTTCAGCAGCTCAATAACGTTAAATCACAGTATGGTCTTAATGATGCGTCGGTAGCGAATCGTCAAACGGCATATTACTGGAATCAAAACGGATTCTTACGTCAACTTAACCGAACGCAAGATGCTTGGTTCTTTGGATTTACGTCGTCTGGTCAAGAAACGTCCGTGAGTGTGTTCCAAGAGGCAAATGGCGAAGTGAAAATGTTTGCCAATTTCCAAGATCTTAATGGTACATCAATGTCAGGTCTCTCTAAATCTATGGGAGACATGGTTACTTTGCTCAATGGGTTTAAAATTGAAGATACGGGTTACGTGTTCCTCACTAATGAACAAGGCCAGATTCAAATACACCGCCAACAAGGTAAGAACCAAACTTCTATCACTAAACTATTTGGTAGTGACGCAAGTGCGCTGTTGAACAAAAATAGCTTCAACCTAATTAATGTGGAGTTTGAAGGGCAGGATACTTTTGTTTCTAGTTTGTATGTTCCTTCAATGAACTGGTTTGTTATTGGCGTGGTTCCCGTTGATGAAGTATTCGCAGACCTGAATGCGACAGCTAAAAAAATGCTGTTTACGACCATCATTGTTGCCGTTGTATTCATCCTCATGGGCGTATGGTTAGCAAACAGCATTACGAAACCAATCCGACTGATTGCCGATCGTTTTACCGACCTTGGGCAAGGTGAAGGCGATTTGGCGCAGCGTATTGAAATTAAGGGTAATGATGAAATTGCTCAGCTTTCAAAAGGCTTTAATGGATTTATTGAGAAGATTCATGCCACGATGAAAGAGGTTGCTTTAACCAGTGGCTCATTAAGTCAAGCGGCAGAAAGTGTGTCAACGAAAGCAACATCCACACACGACAACAGCCAAGAGCAGCGTGATCAAACCATTCAAGTAGTTGCAGCTATCAACCAAATGGGTGCGACCATCAGTGAAATTGCATCGAACGCTGCTACCGCTGCTGATACGGCAAATCAGGCTTCAGATAACACTCAAACTGGTCGAGAAGTTGTGATGAAAGCAAAAGAGGTGATCAGCCGCCTAGCCGATGATGTTGAAACAACCAATATTGTTGTTACGCAGTTGGCATCGACAACCAAAGATATTGGCTCGATTCTGGGGGTAATTCGTGACATCTCTGAGCAAACGAATTTACTTGCGCTAAACGCTGCAATTGAGGCTGCTCGTGCTGGTGAGCAGGGACGTGGTTTTGCGGTTGTTGCTGATGAGGTAAGAAACCTAGCTTCACGCACGGCTGATTCTACAGAAGAGATTCAGCGCATGATCAATCAGCTTCAAAGTGACGCACAAGACGCGGTAAGTGCTATGGAAGCGGGCAAAGCGGTCACCATAGAAGGGGTTACTTCTACCGATGAAGCAGTCGAGGTATTAATCAGTATTTCTGAACGAATCACCGACATCTCTGATCGTAATACACAAGTTGCAACGGCGACGGAAGAGCAATCCACGGTGGTGCATACCATTAATCAAAATATCGAAGAAATCAACGCGATAAATGAAATGACAACCGCGACAGCAGAAGAGTTGGCGGATGCAAGTCGCGATCTTCAAGCGCTCTCTTCTCGTTTAGACAAGATGGTTGGTAGCTTCAAGTTATAGAGTTGGATAGAATAGGCGAAGTTTAAAAGTTCAATCATTAATTTTAGGTAAGTACTATGAATGACTTCGAAAAAGAACTAGAGCAAATTTCTCAAGAAACCGCTCAGGAGCCAGAAGTAAAACTGCCGTCGCTAGAAGAGCAAAAAGCGATCGTCGCTGAGCTGAAAAAGCTGGAAGCGGAAGGTAAGCTGACGCCAGAAGTGTTAGAACAACACTTTGGTAAGTTTAACCAAAAAAACGCAGTTCCAATCCACTAAGTTAGGTGGTGTTTTGCCTCTAACGTGCGTGATTAAATCACCTGCTCAAACACAAAAAGGGAGTTTATACTCCCTTTTTTAATGTGTGAAAAATGCTAATACCTCTCACATACTTGCCACTTAAAAATTATTGACACTTCAATGAGTTATTAATTAGTACTAGTGATTTTCATACTTGACAATACTACCGCTCTATCTAAATCTATTGCGTATTTCAATAAAAACGACCAAGGGAATGCGATCAGGATGGAGCAGCAAAAAAAAAGAAACGTTATTTTAATCACGGAGGGAAGTCTACAGTCATCTCTGTTGAAAGATGTATTGGAGACCAAACTCGGTATTAGTGTTGCTCTAATCACGCCAGATAATCTGATTCACGGAGTGTTACATGAATCTCTTGCATCAGCCATTATTGTTGATTGCAGCGTGATCACGGATGAAATTTTTCGCCGTTATGCGGAGTTTAAAGCGGCCAAGCAGAAAGACACGCTTGAAATCTTAATTAATTGTGAGCAATCCATATCGACAGAAGATCTCTTTGCTTGGCGTACTTTGGCCGGTATTTTCTATACCTCTGATGATATAAAAACGTTGCAAGTTGGTATTGGTAAGGTGCTTCAAGGAGATATGTGGTTCAGCCGTAAGTTTTCTCAGCAGTACATTACTTACCTTCGTCGACATTGCAAACCTATAAATAAGAATGTTTCCGCTATTCTGACCAAACGAGAGCAACAAATAATTACCTTTCTTTCCATGGGGGCGTCCAATCAACAAATCGCCGAACAATTATTTGTCAGCGAGAATACGGTAAAAACGCATTTACATAATATTTTCAAGAAGATTGATGTGAAAAATAGAGTTCAAGCACTTATTTGGGCAAAGGAAAATATTTCAGACAACTCGTTAACGGTGTAATGCTATTGCAATATTAGGTTGCCTAATTTAGTAAACTCTTAATAATTTCTGTGACCTGAATGTGTTAAAAGTGTTTCTTTTATGAGAAACACTTTTTTTGGTTCTCTTTTTAATAACTTTAGAATTTAAAAAAGTAGCAAATAACTTTACTCTGTGAACTAGCACTTACATATCAAACTAAGTGCTGACGATTAACTACTAATTTAAGAATGTTAAGTCACTGAAAGTATGAGAAACATTATGGAACAGTATATGGAAAAGCCTGAAATCCTAATGCTCACTCAACAAAGTTTACAGAGTGAAAACTTTAAGGAAATGCTTTCTAAAAATACAGAAACTAAAATAACGATCATTGATACTAAAAACCCTAGTTATCATGAACTCATTCCGGAACGCTACTTTTTGCTTGTTGATTTTTCAGTTGAGATTCCTTCCGAAACTTTAGTTTATTTAAAAGATAGTAATAAAGTGCTAGGAACTATAATGCTTAATCTAGGTTATGACTTAGACACAGAAGAACTCGCTTCTTGGCCTCATGTAAAAGGTATATTTGGTCCAGGAGATTCAATGGACAAGGTTTGTCAGGGATTAAAAGCAATAATAAAAGGGGATAATTGGCTGTCTCGAAGATTACTTGATCAGCTAGTAAATTATTATCGAGGCAGAGAAGTAAATAGCATTATCGAACCTGCTATTGAGGTTGAGCTTACTCGGCGTGAAGTTCAGGTTTTAAAAATGTTGAAAGAAGGTGGTTCAAATATGGAAATCGCTGATTCTTTATTTATCAGCGAGCATACTATTAAATCACATCTATACAATATTTTTAGAAAGTTAGAAGTAAAGAACCGTACGCAAGCTACAAGTTGGGCTAAGAGAAACCTGTAGTACTAGTATTAACTTGCTGTAATAAAAAGAAAATACTCTATAAAGTACTAAATTTTATATTTATTATTAAAATGTCAGTCTGAAATATCATCCCATATTCAAACTTATTCCTATTCAGTTGACTATTAGACTTCTCATGTCGTGACGAATCTAGTCAGACGTGGAACAGAAGGTCTATTCAATTAATAAGCTAAGAGGGAATAAAAATGAGCGCAAGTGACAATGACACGTATTTAGGCGATGCAGGTGTAAATAACCAATTTGCTGATTTCGATGGCGGCGATGATTTGTTTATCGGTTTTGGTGGTAATGACTCGTTTGTTGGCGGTGGCGGTAATGATTATGTGATCGGCGGCGACGGCGACGATCGCCTAACTGGTGGTGCTGGAGATGACATCCTTAGGGCTGGTACAGGAAACGACTACCTCGGCGGTGGTACCGGTAATGACTTGCTGTTGGGTTTGCTGGGTGACAATAAATTAAATGGTGGTGTCGGTGAAGATATTCTTGTTGCTGGTTCTGGTGACAACGTTTTAGTTGGCGGCAGCAATGGCGATAAGTTTGTGTTCACGGATAAGTTTGGTGGCCATGGCGAAGCCAAAGTTGTTGATTTCACCATTGGTGAAGACTCTTTGCACATCATTAGCGACTCTGTCACAGACTTTGGTGATTTAAGCTTTAGCTACGATGCAGTTGGGAATGCAGTGTTTACCGATGGGGCTGATCTAACAGTGAAACTTATTGGCGTGACTGAAACTGACATCAACACCTATGGTGCTGATCTGTTCGTAATCTAAACGACTGAAAATAACTCTGGATGTGAATTAGTTTGCGTGGCTCTGCCATGCTGAGGTGAACTAATCGGACACTCTAGAGCGATTTGAGGTTACCTTAAGCTAGGCGCTAGTATTTCTGGCGCCTACAATTTTCACGTTAAACGGAAGTAGTCGTGCAAAAAACGGTTTTCAAAGAAGTGAAACAAAAACTATGCACGCTTGCGGGCTTGCTGATCGTTTTTAGCCTTTTTATCAACTTATTGGTTCTCTCGATTCCGTTGTACATGCTTCAAGTGTACAACCGAGTGATATCTTCCTACTCAACCGATACTTTATTCTTGCTCACTGTCATCGTAATTGTCGCGTTGTTAACCATGTCCATCATCGACATTGCACGAGCACAAATGAGTAAATCTTTTGGTTATTGGATGGACACAAAACTCTCCGCTTTCATGCTCAAGCGCACGATTCAATATCAATCACATACCGGGAAGAGTTATACCTCGCAAACTCTGAGAGACATTCAGAACATCAAAAGCTTTTTGAGCAGTCAAGCACCTTACCCACTGTTGGATGCGCCCTGGACACCGCTGTTTATTTTATTTGTGTATTTATTGCACCCGATATTAGGTCACATCGCGTTACTTGGATCTATCGTATTGTTTAGCCTAGGTCTACTTAATGAGCTAATGACGCGTAAAACAATGCAAGAGAGCGAAGTCAGAGCGATTTCTCATATCAACAACGCAGAATTAGCCACGCAAAACTCCAATTCAATTCTCGCAATGGGGATGATGAATGCATTTTTAGAGAAGTGGCAGTCGCGCGTGAGCGAAGTGAATGTGCTTGAAGAGCGAGTTGCAGGTAAGTCTATCTACATGGCTAACTTTTCTAAGTTTGTGCGTGGCTCATTACAGATATTTTTACTGGGAGGTGGTGCATGGTTAGTTATCCAACATGAGATAACGGCAGGGGCGATGATCGCGAGCTCCATATTAATGAGTCGGGCATTATCGCCGATGGAGCAGGCGATAGGCACGTGGCGAAGCGCGATGTCTGCTAAAGGCGCCTATAAAAGGTTGAAAGAAATCGATGCGATCGTGCGCCAAGATGAATCAGATATGCCACTGCCTAAACCAAAAGGACACTATGAGCTTTCCGGACTGGCCTATCGCCACCCTGGAGCAACTGAACCAGTGCTCTCATCGCTCAGCTTATCGATTCCTCCGGGTGTTGCTGTTGGGGTGATTGGCCCTTCTGGTACGGGTAAATCGACGTTTGCTCGGCTGCTATTAGGTACGGTTAAGCCATTAGCGGGTAAAGTGACTCTTGATGGTATGGAAGTCTCCGTATGGGCATCTGAAGATCGCGGCGTGCATTTTGGGTATCTCGCTCAAGAGGTGGAGTTATTTCCTGGCACAATTCGAGAGAACATCGCGCGCTTTAAAGAAGAAGACCCCGCTAAAGTCATCAAGGCGGCGCAACTAGCAGGATGTCATGAATTAATACTCAAGAAAAACAAAGGCTATGATTGCATTATTGGTGAAAATGGCCGTGGTTTATCTGGGGGGGAAAGGCAGAGAATCGCTCTTGCAAGAGCCGTTTATGGCGACCCATCTATTGTGATTTTCGATGAAGCGAATGCCAACCTCGATGGTGAGGGAGAGGCTGCGTATCAACGTTTGATTGCCCATTTAAAAGCACAGAGTACAACGATTATCGTCATTGCCCACAATCCGAGTACGTTACGACAAATGGATAGGCTGTTGTATTTGGCTGACGGCCGAGTCAAGTTATACGGCGCTAAAGATGAAGTATTAAAACGTTTGATGGGCGAAGAAAGAACAGATATCCCAAGGGTAAGAAATGAGCAATCAACTGCCAACCGTTAATCAGAGTTCTACCGAGATCGTATATCGTTTTAGCCCCAAAGCGAGACTAAGCTTTCGAAAACCAATTTTACTTGGTGTGGTGACCTTAAGTGTTTTTCTTGGAGGTCTTGGCTACTGGGCTGCAACAGCCAAATTAGAAAGTGCAGCGATTGCTTATGGTGATTTGTCAGTTCTCACTAAGCGACAAGAAATTCAGCATTTAGAAGGCGGTATTATTGAAAAGCTATATGTACAGGAAGGGGATTTAGTCGAAAAAGGTCAGTTATTAATTCAACTTTCTAAGCGTCAAGCTATGGCTAAGTTGGACTCGTTAAGTGGTCGTTTTATCCATACTCTAGCAAAGGAAAACCGTTTAAGTGCGGAGCTTGATGAGCTTCCAACGATTGTATGGTCTGATGATCTTGAAAGCATTCCCCGTGTCGCTATCGTACAAGAAGCACAACTGGTTCAAAACAAGATCTTTGAAGCGAGAAAGCGATTCTTTGATAGTAAACTGAGTATCATTGAGCAGAGTATTTCTGGAGCAAATTTAGAGCTTGAAAACCTTCAGCAAACCAAAGTGATTGAGACGGAACGGCTCAACTTTATTGCTGAAGAAATAGACAGCAACCAAGCCTTGGTGCAAAAAGGTTTCTCGGGAAAATCTACTTTACTTCAACTCAAGCGCTTAGCAGCGGAGGTGAGAAGTACCTTAAGCCAGTTAGATAGGCAGTCGCTCACCGTTAGAAAAAGGTTAGATGAGAACCTAGCGCAAATTGAAGAGTTGAAGCTTGAAAGGCTGAATGAGATTGTCGAGGAACTACGAAATACCAAAACGGAAATTGTCGCAATTCGGGAAGAATATCGCTCCGCTCAAGATATTGTCGCAAGAACAACGATCAACGCACCTATTTCTGGTCGCGTAGTCAACATGCAAGTGTTTACCGAAAAAGGTGTGATTGGCTCGGGTGAAACGTTACTAGAACTGGTCCCGCAAGACGATAAGTTGTTAGTCGAGGCTCGTGTTAATCCTCAGGATATTGATTTAGTGAATCCAGGCCAGCAAGCGCATGTTCGTCTGACCGCTCTGAATGCACGGACGTTGGCACCTTTAGACGGTACAGTGCTGACGATTTCTGCCGATAAGCTCTCGCAAGAAAACCAAGAAGATTTTTATCTCGCTAGAATTGCAATTTCACCGGAAGATGTGACAAAACATCGTTTAACCTCAGGTATGAATGCCGAAGTGCTTATTTTATCTGAGCCACGAACGCCATTGAGCTACCTAATAAAGCCAATTACAGAAAGCATGAATCGCGCCTTCAGAGAGGAGTAATTTCAAAAAGACTTGAGTGAGCACGGACAACAGACAAAATAATTTGTTATCGTTAGCTGTTACTGGGCCGTATTTTTATTCGAGGGAGCCGTGGAATGGAGAAAGTGCAGTTAGTTGTCGATTTTCTTCTCACTCATAAATTGATTTTTACCGCACTGATCTTTGCGATTATGTGGTTAATTCGTCGTGCAATTTTATCGATGATTCGTGGTGATCACGCTTTTCTCTCAGAAGATCAGCGTAGTTGGATGTCCAGAACTAAAAATGGCACCTTTGCTGTTACATTACTGATTTTATTTATTTTATGGCAATCAGAAATTAACGAGTTTGCTCTGAGTGTAACGGCGATTGCCGTTGCCATTGTAGTGGCATCCAAAGAAATCATTTTGTGTTTTACGGGTTCGATTCAAAGAGCAAGTTCACGTTCTTTTCGCGTTGGGGACTGGATTGAGGTCGGGAAGTTATGCGGTGAAGTGATTGAGCACAATATGATGGCGACGGTGATTCAAGAGATCGACCTGCATCATGGGCAATATCATTACACCGGCAAAACAGCGACATTGCCTAATAGTATGTTCTTTACCTATCCAGTAAAGAACCTCAACTTCATGAAGCGGTACGTTTACCACAACTTTTCTGTAGTGGTGAAAGACTTCGTCAATTTGTATCCACTGCTACCGATTTTAACTGATAAAATTGAAGAACATTGCAGTTACTTTGCTGATGTTGCACATCGTTACAATGCGATGATTGAAAAACATGCCGGTGTTGACCTTCCTGGTTCTGAGCCACATATGCATATTTCTAGCAACATTAATGGTGAACAAATTCTGCACGTGATGATTTTCTGCCCAACCGATAAAGCGAACCACTTAGAGCACTTAATTCGTAAGGACTTTATGGAACTTTATGAGCAACGTTTTCCTGTAGTGCGAGAAGAATAGAGCATCGTACTTCGCCTTTAATTTCAAACCCCGCTATCAAAATAGCGGGGTTTGTTTTTCTTAGCGTATTTTTAGGCTGTAACAATATTCCCAACTTAGCTGAATTTACTCTTCAGCATTAAAAATAGGAAGTAAGTGCTGCCTATAATAGCGACCAACGTGCCAGCTGCGACCTGACTTGGATAAATAGCGATTTGTCCTAGCCAATCTGCCCACAACATTAGGGTTGCGCCAATTAAGGCACCGACACACAGTTGCTCTTTCACTTTTCTTGCTCCTAACATCATCGCCATATGGGGAGCGACCAAGCCAACAAAAGATATTGGACCAACTGTAGCGGTAGAAAAGGCGCATAACAAAGCAACGATGGTGAGCATAAGCGTATTGGCTACGGTAGGGTTAAGCCCTCGTGCATTTGAGAATTGTCGCCCGATGGAAATTAGTGTTAGCCAACGAGAAATCGAGAATACAGCGGCAAGCAGAACTATTATGGCCAAACATAACATCAGTGCGGTGTCGGCTGTGACTCGATAAATTGAACCAGTTAACCACAATAAAATTTTGTAACTGTCACCAGAACCTTGAGCTAGCGAAAATTGAACAAGAGCTTCTAGTAGTGCCGTTAGTGCGATGCCGGACAACACGAAGTTAGATGGATTAAAATGGCTTCGTTTACCGATAATCAGCAATAACATCAATACGGACATACTTCCGAAAAAAGCGATACCCCAGCTAAATGCGGAGAGAAGCGACCCAGCGATGACTCCTGTCGTAATAATGGCAAACGTGGCTCCGGAAGACACACCGAGAATATCGGGACTTGCCAGAGGGTTATAAACAATGCGTTGCAAAATGATTCCGGCAACGGATAGCGCAATACCGACAGAAAGTGCGGTTAACATTCGCGGCCAACGCAATTGCCATTGGAACTCACCTGGCACAGACCATTGAATTCCGTTTATACCATGGGTAACGAATGAGTAAGCTAGAATCCCAACCAGACTGAATAGCGCAATGCTGCATACCGCGCGTTTAGAAAGCGCCGTTTTTCCTTGGCTCATTGAAAGGTTAAGTTGATCGGTTGCCGTCAGCTTTTTACGAGTAAACCAAATTAAAGCGGGAGCGCCAATAGCTGCAGCCGCTACGCCGCTAGGAATGGTTTCCTCTAACCATAAGCTCAGCGAGATAGCGGCAGAGTCTGTGATGATTAGTAGCATTGCGCCCAAAAGCATGCTGCTGATCAATTCGTCGCGCGGTGTTCTTGCCCCCATCGCTCTGGCAATATTGGGTGTCAGTAATCCGATGAAGCTGATAATGCCAACTGCGGTGATTGAGGCAGATACCAGCCAAATACCCATCACCATTAACGCACCAAACGCGGGTAATACCGCTAAGCCTCGGGCTGCTGCGCCTTCTTGTCCTAGTTTCATTAAGGTCAGAATACGTGGTGCGACGATCAAAATTACGATTGCGATAGCGCAGCGAGGCAATAACCACTCAAACCAATCCCAGCTGTATTGAGAAAGGTCTCCGGCTCCCCACATAAAAATATTCTGTGCGAACTGGGCATTTAAAATAATAATGGCTGTGGCGATAGAACCAAGCAAGATATTGATCACCATCCCCGAAACGACCAGCGGCAAACCTGTCATATTACGCACGCCTGCAATTGATACGATCAGGCCAAACGCCACTAAAGCCCCCACCATTGCGGCTAATGCAGAGTAATCGGCTACCCAATCGACGAACCAAATGTTTACCACGACTAATGCAAGCCAAGCACCAGAAGAGGTGCCAAGAGTCAACGGCGAGGTGAGGTTATTCTGCGTTAATTGCTGCATTAAGCTGCCGGTGAGACCAAGCATGGCACCAACAAGCAGGGTCATACTTAACCTAGGAAGTTGCGCTTGCGTAAAGAATACGTCACGAAACTCGGTTGCTACCTCTGGTTTTGTTAATAATTGCCATTGTTCGAAAAGTGATAAATTAGTATCAATTTGTAGGCTAAAGACGCTAAGTAACGTAATCAGCGCCAGATAACCAATATAATGTTTCGTTCTCATTGTTCTGGTGCCAACTCTATTAGACTGTCGGTAATCGCTTCAGCGGTGTATTGCAAAGACATGGCACCGCCATACGCCCACACTGCTCTGACTGAATTTACCCGCTGCTGTTTCACAAACGGCATCGCTTGCCAAAGTGGCGACTCTTTCAGTTTTCGTTCTTCTGGGAAAGGTTGTACGTAGAGAACGTAGCTGTTTTGAAGGCCCTGAAGCCGATTGATTCGATCTTGCTTTACTCCCCACGCTCGTGGGTCCTCTTTAATTGGAGCCTGTAATCCCAGTTTTCTAACCACGTAGTCAGTGGTGGAGTTTTCGGTTGCAAGTAATACAGTATTCGGAGTTGAAAATCGCATCACAAGAACGCTGAGTGGAGCAGAGTAATAGTGGCGAATTCGCTGGCGCATCTGCGCAAATGAAGCATCTAATTCTGCCAGTTTCTGTTCAGCAAGTGCCTCTTTATTGAATAGCTTGCTGAGCGTACGAAAGTGACGAATGGCCGTTTCAGCTGCGGCCTCATTTTCAGAAAAATTAGGTAAATAGATTACCGGAGCAATTTGTTTGAGTAACGGAATCAAGTCTTGCTGTGGAGATGCAGCAAGGATGACATCTGGTTTCAAACTGGCTATTTTTTCTAAGTTGGGTTCTGCTCGGGTTCCAATATCTTCAATTGACTCTGGTGCAGTTGGATTGACGACCCATTGGCGGTAGCCTGGTAAATTTGGGGCTGCGATTGGTTCTACGTTTAGCGCCAAAACTTGTTCTAAGATGTCCCAGTTTAAGGCTACAACGCGTTGAGGCGCTTGCTCAAAACTATGCTCGCCATATTCATCGGTAACGGTGATGACTGCATGTGCATTGGTCATAAAAAATGCGAGGAGAAAAGCAGATTGTGTAACCACAGTAAGTAAACGAGCTATTATGCGCATACAACAGCCACCTTTTGGCTCGCTAATGTGTTAGCCGGGCTTGGGTGTTCAATCAGCTTAATTGGTGACTCATATAGTTTAGAAAGGCGTGCCTCGTCTAACAACATGTCGGCGTTGCCTTCAAAGGCAATCTTACCTTTTTTGAGCGCAACAATGTGGGTGGCGTAGCGCAGTGCTAAGTTCAGATCGTGCAGGATCACGATAATGCCTACATTCTCGGTTCGATTCAGTTCTGCCAGCAGCGCCATTAGTTGAAACTGATGGTGAACATCGAGCGCCGAGGTTGGCTCATCGAGAATTAAAATTGGCGATTGTTGAGCCAGTAGCATAGACACCCAAGCACGTTGGCGCTCGCCGCCCGATAAGTCATCCGCCAAAGCTTGAGCAAAAGGTGTAACCCCTGTTCGTTCCATAGCCTGCGTGATGATCTGTTTGTCTTCAGCTTTCCAACGACCAAGTGCCCCACGCCACGGAAAGCGACCTAAGCGCACTAGCTCTTCTACCGTTAAACCAGCCGAAGAGGGCAGCTTTTGTGGCAAATAGGCGATCTGCTTTGCCAACTCTTTGGTTTTGAGTGATGAAAGGGAAGTATCGTTTAGTGTTACCGTGCCTTTATCTGGTGGCATTTGACCAGAAAGCAGGTTCACCAGTGTCGACTTACCTGAACCGTTATGGCCTAAAACGACCGTTAGCTCATTTGTTGGGATGTTAAGTTGTTCGATGCCGAGGATCTGACGTCCACCTCGCACGATCTCAATATTAGACAGTTGAAACATGGATGGCTCTTAGGAGAAAACTCCCCTCAATAGAGGGGAGTAGAAGTACAATTACCAGCGGTAGTTTGCGTTTAGCATAACAGAGCGAGACTGGCCGTAGTAACACCAGTAATCGCAACCTGAAACAAACTCTTTATCTAGGATGTTGTTCACGTTTAGCTGTGCTTGCCACTGTGAAGTGATGTCGTAAGTGACTGACGCATCCCAAAGAGTGACAGAAGGAACCGTTAGGTTCGAGCTCTTAGGGTTATCTTTTGACTCACCTACGTAGCGCACACCAGTACCGATATTGAGGCCTGGAATCAGGCTGTAGGCGCTGTAGTCTACCCATGCAGACGCTTGATGCTCAGGAATAAGTGCGGCTTGTTTTTTACCTTGGCCAAAGCTCTCATCTGTTTTCGCTTTAGTGTAGGTGTAGCTTGCCATCAGTTTTAGATCGTCGGTTAGCTGCGCCGTGCTTTCTAGCTCAATACCTTGAGATGTCACTTCACCTGTTTGTGTCGCAATCCATGTTGATGGGTTAGTGACCAACGCGTTCTTTTGCGTGATGTCGAACCATGCAAGGTTGATAAAGCCATCCATAAAGCTTGGCTCATACTTTACACCCACTTCTACTTGCTCGCCTTCCAGCGGTTTGTAAAGTTCATTGGTTGCCGCATCAATAGTGCTGATCACTTCAAACGACTGAGAGTAGTTTGCGTAAGGTGACAGGCCATTGTTTGCAAGGTACATCACACCCGCACTTAGAGAGAGCTGACCATCATCACGAGATTCACTTTGATCAACGGTAGCGCCCTTGCCAGAGTTTTCTGTTTTCACCCAGTCGTAACGAGCACCTATGTTACCAATCCACTGTTCATGCAGTTTCAATTGGTATTGTGAATAGAGACTTGCTTGAGATTTCTCAATCTCACGTTTCACGTTGTTGGCAGGATCAAGAGGGGTGAAGTTGCCGTAAACTGGGTTCCACGGGTTGATAGTGCCAAATGCATAGTTGTCTTGCTCGTCGCCATCGGTTTTGTGGAATTGCAGATCCATACCGATAAGCACTGTGTGCTCTGCGTTGTCTGTCATCCAGTTGCCGACAGCATTGTTATCGAACGTGATGCTCTGGTTTTTTCCGTCACGGAATACGATGCCTTGCGTTAACTCTTCTTTCGCTGGATCGTTGTTTGAGAACGCGTAAGAGCTGCGCAAGTACAACTCATTCGAACCGTAGTTGAGGTTTTGCGAGAGTGACCACGTGTCATTGATGTCGTGCTCTAGTAAGTAACCTAGAGAAAACTGCGTGCGTTCGTATTTATCGTAGTTTGGCTGACCAAGGTTAGTCGAAGGATCGATTTTGCCAAAGTTAGAACCAATCAGAGTACCTGCTGCCGGGAAGAATGGGTTAGTTGGTACACCGTCATCATGAAGGTAAGTTGCCAAAACGGTCAGCATTGTACGGTCAGAAATGTCGAACTCGACACTTGGCGCTAGGTAGAAACGCTCGTTATTTGTGCCGTCCAGTTCACCATCTTGGCTTGTCATCAAGCCAACCAAACGATAGCGCACAGTGCCTGCGTCGTTTGCTTCGTCAGCAATGTCAAAACCTACGGATTGGTGTTGGTTGTTGCCAACTTCGACTTTTACTTCGCCTTGAGGCGTAAACGTTGGTTTTTTCTGAACAGCATTCACGATACCGCCTGGTGCCGATTCACCAAACAGAATAGCCGATGGACCTTTAACGACTTCTACACTTTCTAGGCCGTAAGGTTCGACCAACCATGTGTAGTAACCATCGCGGAATAGGCGGTTGCCGTTTAGGTAAGTCGCTGCATCAAATCCACGAACTTTGAACCAATCAGTGTCGTTGTCTGCGCCATAAGGCTGAGCGGTTACACCAGACGTGTAGCGTAATGCTTCATCTAGCTTTTTCGGTGCACGAACACGAAGTTCATCTTCAGAAATGATAGATACGCTGCGCGGCGTTTCTGCTGCAGGGGTTTCTACTTTAAGTGCTTGCGCGGTGACCGTTATGGTCTCCATGGCAATCACGTCATCTTGTACGACGTCTTCTTGAGCTTGTGCTGTGAATGCAACCACTGCTGTAGGTGCTAAAGCACAAACCAACGCGTTGCGGATAGCGATGGTCAGTGAGTTATTCTTTTGCATAAATCTATTCCCGATAATTATGATTAACGCTAAGCTTAATTGTAATTATTATCATTTGAGCTTTTGTTTCGGTATTTTACTGACTTTTGTATCAAAAGATAGTAAAACGTTCGCAAATTCATTCGCGGTACCTAAAGTCATTGTTATGTTCAATTGGTTTGAAAAGCTGACCCAACCCTTTCCCCAGATGGAAACCGAAAAGCCACCGAAGACGCTATTTGGCTTTTGTCGTTTTTACACTCGTGGCTTTGAAGCCCCTTTACTCGTTATGGCTGTGTTCAGTGCGCTTATTGCCATTACTGAGGTGACGCTGTTGCGTTATATGGGCGAGCTCGTCGATATTCTCTCTAATCAAGATCGCGCAACATTCTGGCAAGACCAGGGTGCTCGCATGCTAATGATGCTGTTCTTAGTGGCGGTTGTGATGCCAGCTCTCGGTTTTGTCCACTCAATGGTGATGCACCAAACGTTATTGGGTAACTACCCGATGTCTATCCGTTGGTTGATTCACCGTTACTTGCTAAAACAAGCGGTTGGATTTTTCCAGCGTGACTTTGCAGGCCGAGTTGCGACCAAAGTGATGCAAAGTGCGTTAGCGGTACGAGAAACGGTCATGAAGCTGGTGGATGTACTGGTTTATATCAGCGTTTATTTTCTTTCGATGCTCTGGATGATGGGCGAAGCTGATGGTTTGCTAATGTTGCCTATTGTGATTTGGATAGGAATGTACGCGGTTATCCAGTTCTACTTTATCCCTAAAATGAAACAAGTAGCGACGGAGCAAGCGGATGCTCGTTCTGTAATGACTGGGCGCATTGTCGATTCTTACACCAACATATCTACCGTAAAGCTATTCGCGCACTCGCAACGAGAGTTGGAATACGCAGAAAGCAGCATGAAGCAATTTTTGGTGACGGTTTACCGCCAAATGCGCATGGTGACTTGTTTACTGTTTAGTGTGGATGCCATCAACTATTTGCTGCTGATGTCTATTAGTGCCATTTCGGTTTATCTATGGCTAGATCACGCTGTAACAATTGGTGCTATTGCGATTGCCATCAGTATTGCGTTGCGCGTACAAGGTATGTCGAAGTGGATCATGTGGGAAGTTAGCGCACTGTTTGAAAACATCGGTACAGTAGTAGACGGTATTAATACGATTTCAAACGATGTTGAAGTGAAAGACGTACCAAATGCTAAGCCTTTGCAAATCTCTCAAGGTGAGATCTGCTTTGATCACGTAGGTTTTAACTACAGTGATGAGAAGGCAGTATTTGAGAACTTGAATCTGACTATCAAACCGGGCGAAAAAGTCGGCATTGTCGGTCGCTCTGGGGCAGGTAAATCCACGTTGGTCAACTTGTTGCTGCGCTTTTACGACGTAAATAGCGGTAAGATTTGTATTGATGGACAGGACATTTCTCAAGTTGAACAAGAGTCGCTTCGGCAACACATCGGTATGATCACGCAAGACACCTCTTTGCTACATCGCTCAATTAAAGAGAACATTCTTTACGGTGATCCAGATGCTTCAATGGATTCCGTTATCGCAGCTGCTGAGAAAGCACATGCTCATGATTTCATTCAATCTCTACGAGACGAGCAAGGTAACGTTGGTTATGACGTTGAAGTGGGTGAACGCGGTGTGAAGCTGTCTGGTGGTCAGCGTCAACGTGTGGCGATTGCTCGCGTTCTGCTGAAAAACGCGCCAATTTTGATCATGGATGAAGCAACGTCTGCACT
Source organism: Vibrio sp. Vb1729 (assembly GCF_033338655.1). Lineage (NCBI taxonomy): Bacteria > Pseudomonadati > Pseudomonadota > Gammaproteobacteria > Vibrionales > Vibrionaceae > Vibrio > Vibrio sp. Vb1729. Next base: position 43,710 of record NZ_JAWOTB010000020.1, read on the forward strand.
TGATTCAGAAGTAGAATCGGCAATTCAAGAAAACCTTGAAGTTCTGATGGAAGGAAAAACAGTGATTGCGATTGCTCACCGTTTATCAACGATTGCCGCGATGGATCGTTTGATTGTAATGGATGACGGCAAAATCATTGAGCAAGGCTCGCATTACGAGCTGCTGCAATTGGGTGGTGTTTACGCTCAGTTGTGGAAGCATCAAACCGGCGGTTTTTTGTCTGAGCAAGGTGATGCTCAACTGCAAGTCATCTAATATGACGCTACACGAAAGAGGAGCAAATGCTCCTCTTTTTTGTGTCTGTCGTTTATACCGAGTAAGTAGGCGTTAATGGGCAACGTTAACTTGTGATTATTCATTGAGTTAGGCCAACTTAATGATGATTATGTTTATAACTCACTGTCGTTATTGAATTTTTTACGCTTTTTTTACGCGAACTCCGAATGGGCTTTTGCTAAAGTTTTCTACATCGAATTTTGGTTGATGTATTTTATGTTTGTTCAATGGCGAGATAACACCTTTCTCTTTTCTACTACCGTGATTGTTGGCGCGGTTGTGGTCTCATGGCTGTTAGACCAACTGTTTGGCTCTACAGCCGCAGTCCTGCTGATTTTACAGTTAGCAGTCGTGGTAGTGGCGTTTCAATGCAACTCGCGATTCGCTTATGCGGCGGCGGTGATCGAAGCGTTGAGCTTCAACTTCTTTTTCACGACGCCTCGTTACTCTTTGCAGATGTTTCGTCCGGAAGACATTTTTAATTTAGTCGTGTTTATGGTGGTGGCATTTATCACCAGCACCTTTGCGGATCTTTATCGTCGCCAGCAGGGAGAATTAAAACAAACCAAGCTGCAAAACAGCATCCTGCTATCGGTGTCCCATGACCTACGCACGCCGTTGGCAACCATTATTGGAACACTGACCACACTCAACGAGTACATGCCCAAGCTCAATGACTTAGAGCGCAAAGAATTGCTCGACAGTGCGACTTCAGAAAGCCACCGCTTGCATCAATATATAGAGAACCTCTTACAGGCGACTAAGCTCCAACACGGCACATTAAAAATTACCAAAAAAGATGAGCCTATTGCGAATATTGTGCGGGATGCGGTTTCTCGTTTGCCGAATTACACCGAGAAAGTATCCATGAATATGGATGATGCCGTTGGCTATTTGTCAGTAAGTCGTTCGCTCATCGAACAAGCGATTTTTAATGTGCTGGATAATGCCATGCGATTTTCACCAGAGAATGAATCTGTCGAGGTTTCACTTTCTAAGCAGGGTTCGTCGTGCGTGATTGATGTTCGGGACATGGGGATTGGCATCAAAGCTGAAGATGCGGAAAAAATATTCAACCTTTTCTATTCCGGTGTGAACAACAAATCGGCCGATTCAGGCACCGGAATGGGACTCGCGGTTGCCAAAGGTATCATCACCGCACACCATGGATATATTCAATCTATGCCAGTATCAGAAGGGACGCTGATCCGCATTCGACTTCCACTCAATCAAGGAGCAGAGCAGGCGTGAGTTACAAAGTTTTAGTTGTGGACGATGAGCCTCGCATTCATACCTTTATTCGAATTTCGCTGTCTGCTGAAGGGTTTGATTACATTGGCGCGAGTACCATTGCAGAAGCCAAAGCGTGTTTCGAAGCGTATTCGCCGCACGTAATTCTGCTAGATTTAGGCTTGCCCGACGGCGATGGGGCGGAGTTTCTCACTACGCTTCGTCAGACGTATAAAACGCCAGTGCTAGTGCTGACAGCTCGCGATCAAGAAGAGGAAAAAATCCGCCTTTTAGAAGCGGGCGCGAATGATTACTTGAGCAAGCCTTTTGGCGTAAAAGAGCTCATCGCGCGCATCAAAGTGCTGGTTCGAGATTTGGTGGATGAGCAAACCGTCGCTGATGAGCTGGTGGCTGGCCGAGTCAAAATCATCAAAAGTACTCACCAATTTTGGTTGGATCAGAGGGAAATTCCACTCACCAAGAAAGAGTTTTCTTTCATTGAACAGTTGATTCTCAAGCCGGGAAAACTCATTGAGCAAACTCATTTGCTAGCGGTGATTTGGGGAAAAAGTCATGTCGAAGACACTCACTACTTACGCGTGTTAGTGAGTCAACTACGCAAAAAACTGAACGATAGTGCTGACGAACAGCGGCTATTAAAAACCGAGCCAGGGCTGGGTTATCGTTTAGTGCTTGAGACGTCCAAGCACTACTAAATTCCAAATTTAATCAACGTTAATGCCAAGGTTTAGTGTTGGTTATCGGCACTCGAACAGGATTCGTGTTGCCTATTTTCCGTGACGGAAAACCAGTCTAACCCTTAACGCATTAGCATTTTCTATACATAAAACACAGTTAGGTATTGATATGGCTCACTTTACAGTAATTGGTCTAGGGCGATTTGGCGTTGCCGCCAGCTTAGAACTTATTCATCTTGGACACACCGTAACGGGGGTGGATAGCGACCCTAAAATCGTCGAAAAATACGTCGAAGAGTTAACGCAAGCGGTCATATGTGACGCAACAGACGAAGGTGCACTCAGAGAGTTAGCGTTAGCGAACAGTGATGTGGTGTTGGTAGCGATTGGCGAAGACATGCAAGCCAGTTTGTTGTGTACGCTGGCGCTGAAAAATCTGGGTGTGAAATCTATTTGGGTCAAAGCTAGCACCAAAGCGCACCATACCATCGTGTCTAAGCTTGGTGTACAACGCATTATTCATCCGGAAGAGGAGATGGGCGTAAGAGTCGCGCAGGCACTCAACTATCCGATGGTGAATAACTATTTGGAAATGGGGCATGGTTTGTATGTGGTGGAAATCCACGTTAAATCCAATCTGCACGATACACCGCTTTCTAAGTTGATCAGCCGAGGTAGTTACAACATTCAGCCGATATTGGTGAAGCGCGAAGAAGCCGTCTACACCAATATCAATGATGAGTTTGTGCTTAATGAGTTCGACACGCTGTTGCTTTGCGGTAGTCGCGCTGAGCTGAAATACGTCGCTCCAAGGTTGGTGTAACATGGTTTTGTGGCATCCCTCTATTATCCCCATCGAGCGAAAACCCAAAGCGGGCAAAAAATTGTTGGGCGCACCGCCATTAATACTTAGCCTCAGCTTTGCGTGCTTGATCATGCTCGGCACGGTCTTACTCAAACTGCCGATTGCCACCACAGAGCCCATCACTTGGATTCAAAGCCTGTTTACAGCAACATCGGCCATTACGGTGACGGGATTAGTTGTGGTAGACACGGGCACGGCGTTTACGCCTTTTGGGCAAGTGGTTATTGCTTTCCTGATTCAATGTGGTGGCCTAGGTTTGATGACGTTTGCTATCGTGACCTTGCTGGCTCTGGGCGGAAAAATTGGCTTTTTGGAGCGAGCAGTCGCGAGAGAGGCGTTCAACCAGACTGATTCATCGACACTCATTGCCACTGCTAAATCTGTATTGATGTTCGCTCTGCTCGTTGAACTTATTGGTTTCACTATTTTGAGCGTTTATTGGAGTGAAGAGCTGGGCTGGGAAACCAGTTTGTTCCATGGTTTCTTCTACACCATCAGTGCGTTTAACAATGCAGGTTTTGCGTTGAGTGCCGATAGCTTAATGCCTTACGTGGACGACCCGGTCGTTAACTTCACCATTACCAGTTTGTTCATTATTGGTGGTTTAGGCTTCTCGGTTTGGATTGACTTAAAACGCAATCGCCGTTGGCATCGACTCACCGTTTACAGTCGAATGATGATCTTAGGCACGATGATCATTAACGTGGTGGCACTTATCGCGATTTATCTGATTGAATATGACAACCCCAACACGCTTGCCCCGTTGAGCGAAGCAGGGAAATGGTGGGCATCGTGGTTTCAAGCGGTGACGCCAAGAACGGCAGGGTTCAACACTTTAGCTATCGATCAGTTGGAAGATGCCACAACGGCGATCATTCTGGTGTTGATGTTTATCGGCGGTGGATCATTGAGTACGGCAAGTGGCATTAAAGTTGTGACATTTATAGTGTTAGTCTTGGCGACTTACAGCTATTTGCGTCGCGATGAAGCAACCTATGCCTTTCAACGCGAGATTCCCAAAGAGACCATCAGCAAGGCATTGGCGCTGACTCTGATCTCGGTGGGGGTGACTTGGTTTGCCATATTCACGCTGTTACTGACAGAGAAAGCGTCTGTGTTAGATATTATGTTCGAAGCGGTCTCGGCACTGGGTACGGTTGGGTTATCGCGAGGCTTAACGGGCAGTTTGTGCGAACCAGGTGAGTTAGTGATCATCTTCATGATGTTTATGGGACGATTAGGGCCTCTTACATTAGCGTACTTCTTAGCCAGTCCAAGAAAGAAAAAAGCGCGTTACGCGAGTACTAAACTGGCAATAGGGTAAATGGGCTAACTCGTACAAAGTGAGCAAAAGGCTAGACAAAAGAGGAGTAACTGCTCCTCTTTTTGTGCTCGTTGTAGCCACGAAACTGTATACGGCAGTCTCTCTCACAACAATTTATGATTCATCTCTATTTTTTATCATTTATAAATTGTCGTTTTTGAGGTGTTGTCCAGAATGGAATTATCCACGTGCAACATAAGATTGCCGGGAATAAAAATAATTACAATACTGCCTTACTGGAAGATACATGAAAATCAAACCCCTCCCACCTTTAAATAGCCTCGTTGCGTTTGAAGCGTCGGCGCGGCACTTGAGTTTTACGTTAGCCGCTGACGAGCTAAACGTGACCCAAGGTGCTATCAGTCGCCAAATTAGACAATTAGAAGAATACTTAGGCAAGGCTATGTTCACGCGAGCCAATCGAAGCATTAATTTAACGCCTACAGGTCTTCAATATTATCAAGCTGTCAGCCAATCTTTGCTCGATATTGCTCAAATCACGGGTGAAGTGAAGAAGTGGCAGGGCGAACAAAAGATCACGGTTGCGACGACAAATGCAATGGCAGCCTTGTGGTTGTTGCCTAAGGTTGCTCAATTTCAAAATGAACATGATGACATCGATATAAGGATATTGGCCTCAGATAATGTGTTGGACTTACGCCGATTAGATTGCGATATCGCCTTGTTTTATTGTCGCACTCCACCTGCGGAAATGGACGTGACAACGCTATTTTCAGAAGAAGTATTCCCTGTGTGTAGCCCGCTTTATCTAGAGAAAATCGGCCAGCCTAGTGAGCCAGAAGAAATCTTCAATAAAACGTTACTCTATCTGGAAGAGTCTCAAAGAGATTGGGTGAATTGGGAGCAGTGGTTTGCGAGTGTAGGATTGCCAAATATTTCGCCTCGTAATCGCATGAACATCAATAACTATCCAATGCTGTTACAAGCGGCAATTAATGGTCAGGGAATCGCGTTAGCCTGGGGGTCATTAGTGGACGACTATTTACAAAGCGGTGCTCTAGTTAGGCCAGTCGAACACGTGCTTTCAACACCTTCCAATTTCTCTATGCTTGAACCTAAAAATAGAGGTTTAATCCCAGCAAGCGTCAAGCGTTTTAGAGCGTGGCTTTTGCAACAGTTGCCAGATGAGGTGGGTGATCGAGGTTTAGCCTAAATCAATAAGCAGAGAAAATAACAGAGTTTGGTCATGTTAAAAAGCGGGAGTACCAGTTCCCGCTTTGTTTTAATTGATTGTGCCGTCCTAAATAAGGTTGACACTTTCCACCCCCAAAATTGGAGAGTGTTATGAAATCAACAACTAAAAGAACT
>NZ_JAWOTB010000021.1:0-45381 GCF_033338655.1 Vibrio sp. Vb1729
TTCTGGCTTGAAATCCCAAGTCTGGCCGAAGGTGGCGCGACCATTAACTATCGTAAACGTGCGTTTTTCATCGAAAGTGCCGCGCGGGGCGTGTTGTCCGTGGAAGGTGCAGGGGTGTACTACGGCAAAGCCGGACAAGTGCCAAAACTCAATTACACCAATCAAGGCATCGGGAAAGAGTTCATTATCACCAAGAAGTTCTCAAAAGCAGACCCAACCTTTTTCCTACCTTGCGTTGAGGGCTGCTACCCAATTGATAAACACCTGTCGTTTATCATAATGGGCAACCAAGGCTTTGAGTTTGAATTCCAAGCGCGGGACACCGATTTCAGCTTGGGCGATGATGGCACCGTCACGATGTCGAACATTGGCATGGTGAGCTCAACGGCAAACGCACAGGTTCGTGGCTTCTTTAGCCAAAACCTATACATGAACTTTTTCGATGTCGCGCCGCCGTTAGTGTAAGCAATGAAAGCTAAGGCTTAAACCTTGCGAACTGGTTCGAAACGCTACTAATGACGATTTACATAGCGAGTAGGGAGCCGATACTTTTGGCGGGTCGATTGACCTCGACAGGCTTCAAACAAATGCCACCAAAGCGGAAGCCTAAAAAAGCCGAACCCTTAGCGATGGGGTTCGGCTTTTTTGATCACAGAAATGCCAATAAGTGCATATTGAGTGTTTACTTTCATAACCCAAGAAATAGAATCAACGCGTCTATTCGCAAAATTTAGAGGTGAAATTTTGGACTCGCGATTCCTTGGCTTTTCTATCGGGTATAAGTCAGAAAAACTAAGCTTTGATATGCTCATGAGAGAGTTGTCATCAAAGCTTAATCACGAATTTCATGGCGACCCAAGCACGGGAAATAACCGTATGGTTTATTTCAACAGTGACCATGATGAAGATTACTATCTCGGAATGATCGTTACGGTTCGAGATCAAAAGAAGTTCTGCAAAGGTAAGGTATTAGGTGGAGACTTTACTTTTGATGTGGTTAACCTTAAACAAGCAGACAAGATGCTTGAGTTTAACTACTTTATTATCAATAAGTCGTCTGGGCTCGGACTATATCAACACTATCATCAGTCTTGTACTCCTCGAATTTTAGGTCAGATGCTAAAACAGTTGTCATCTATTTACTCGCGTTCATGTGGTGATGCACATATAGCAGCAATCGAGGCTAAAAATGGGAAGCAGTACTCTAAATCGAAGCGGTCAAAATTACGTCAACCTTTCGTTTCGAAACTAGATTTCAGCATTTTAGTTCGTCAAGAAAACTTAGAAGAGATCTTAAAGGAATACGCAAAAATTAAATCATTTGAATATGAGTATGCGACTTTAACACCTCAAATACAGCAAGCAACGCCACTTGCAAGTCATGTGCTAAAAAAGAAAGAATATTTGCGTTTTCATACACCTACAAATGTATTTGATTTGGCTAAATCTATAGCAGGCTTTGCGAAGAATGGAGGGCTTAAGTCTGGTCGAGTAAAGGTAGAAAATGAGTATGGAGATGAATTTCCTCTACGTATTTTTGATATGCCTGACTATTTTGCAGTCTACGATTTTGATGAGCTAGCCGATAAACTATCTAATATTAAAGCCTCAAAGTTTTACGATAGCGAAATAGTAAAACTACTACGAGATACTTTTGAAGATGAAGCATTCAACCATATTTTCCAAGTGAAGGTGTGTGATGAAAGCTAGACTGCTCTGGCAGTTTTTCATATCGATATTGATAACGGCTGTATTCCTATTAGTAACTTATTTCATTATTGATGATTTGAGCGAACCAAAGTACTTGGTTCAAGCCAAGGTGCTCAAAATGAACCTACTATGGGATTATTATTCAAAGCATATTCGAGGCAATATGTTTGCTGGACTGATAGCTGTCGGTGGTTTTCTAATGACGGGGAAGACATTCATTCTTGTCACTATGAAACAAAACGTATTCGATGACCAAAAATATATCGAGAACTTTAAGAAGATGGCTAAGCACAACGAGTCCCTTAAACGCTATGGACCACTTATTCAATTAAAGGATGTATTATACATAGCTGTTTATATGACTATTATTGCTGCGCTTATACAATTAACGGTAGGGTTAATCCCACATTGGAGTGCAGCTGCGTTCTCTATTTTCTTCTCGATTTGGAGCATTGTTCTCGTTATTGATAGCTTGAATTTAATAAAGAAAAATTTGGATTACTGGATAAGCGAAGAGCATTGAAGTTAAAGCTACTTCAACTTTATTTTAGAAGGGACCCATTCGGCGGCTTTCATTCGACGGCCGCCACGAAACGGTAAGACGTTTTCTTTAGCAGGATAAACCTTGGGATACTCAAAGTGTCCGTACATTTCCACAAATTGACGATGTTCGTCACGCCAGAACACGAAACTTTCCAATTCTTTAGGGCTGAACTCACGGCCTGACGGCGTGATTAACACTGCGCGTTTCTCATCAACACGAAATCCAGACCAACGAATATCATTAGGCAAATAACCAAGCGATTTGATGAGCAGGAGTTTTTCAGCCATCGGATTGACTGGAACCGTGCCATCGAGCCAACGGGTAATCGTCGGTTTAGACACATGAAAATATTCAGCGCCTTGCTTGATGGAGGTAAACTCACGCCAAAAGAGTGTGCGGAATGATTCGTGAAACATGACAACGCTCGCATATTGAATAACTGACTAAAAATATTTTTCTTGTTGTTTTGGGCGTTACCGAACGCAACATTATGTGGCGGTCAGGGTTTTAGTGGTTTTTCGTTGATTGCACAAAACGAACGTCACGAATAGTACAAGCAACTTGCGTTATGGAAATCGACAAAATAAAAAATTACGGTTTGGTTATCAGACACTTATGAAACGCTTAATCAAAGAGTTAGCCTTTGTTAACAAATTACCCCTTAGTGCGCATTATGTATATTATGTTAAATTGTATATTGCTGTACGCTAAATGTTGTCTGAGTATGCTCCTATTCCCCTGCAGATTTTAAATTTAAGGGCCTTACTGTGAGCATTAAACATAATCGTTATTTACCATAAAATACTTAATATAGATCTTAATAATCTATCGATTGTTAAGATCTATATTAACGCCTTTTTACTTATTGAAATGACTGTATAGCTTCAAAGATATCTTGTCTTCTAACTGGCTTGGAAATGAATCCGTCCATACCGGCATCCAGGCATTTATCTCTATCGCTTTCTAGCGCATGTGCAGTTAACGCTATAATTGGGGTCCTGAGACCTTTATCTCGAATAAGTCTTGTTGCGGTAATTCCATCCATCACTGGCATCGAGACATCCATGAGAATCAAATCGATTAAATCCTCATTCTCTTCTAAAAATGTTAATGCCTCTGCTCCATGGCTTGCGATATGAACATTATGGCCAAGCTTATTTAAGATAAGCTTTATTACGAACTGATTCGATTCGGTATCTTCTACGACGAGAAGTTCCATTGCTTTTGTCGGTTGATTGGTTTCGATTCTAACTGGACGATTTTGATTGCAACGAGTCAAAACTGGAATCGAAATCGTAAAGGTTGAACCAACATGCTCGTCACTTTTAACGGCAATCTTGCCACGCATCATTTCAACTAAATGCTTGGTTATTGCGAGTCCCAGTCCTGTACCACCAAAGCGTCTCGTGATGGAACGGTCTCCTTGATGAAATGCCGTAAACAAGTGCTCTTGCTTTGCTTTAGATATACCAATTCCAGTGTCAGATATTGAGATCACAAGTTCAGCATCTTGCTCAGATACAGAAACTTTTACTTCACCTTCGTCTGTAAACTTTATTGCATTCCCTATTAGATTAAACAGAATTTGAGATAACCGCGTGGAGTCAATCCAAAATTGTTTGTCATTAGTGACAGTACAGTTGAGCTTGAATTTAAGATCTTTCTTCTTAGCTATTTGTTTTTGCTGAGAAATAACAAAAGTGACAGTGTCTCTTAAGTTAATCCATTGTTCATTGAGCTGAAAGCGACCTGACTCGATTTTAGAAAGGTCAAGAATGTCACTGATTATCGCGAGAAGTAACTCTGCAGAGCACTCCATTTGGCTCAAAGCATCAATTTGTTCTTCTGACAAGGTTGATTGCTTCAGTATATCTAGCATTCCAAGAACGGAATTTAAAGGGGTTCTTATTTCATGACTCATCATCGCTAAGAACTCCGACTTAGACCGGTTCGCAAGCTCTGCTTCTTCTCTTGCTTTAGCGAGCTGAGTTGTTCTTACTTCAACGATACGTTGTAACTTCTCTTTGGTCTCGATATCAATGACCGCCCTTTCAATTAAGGGACGAAACCGCCTCAAGGTTTCCTTATTCTCTATGCTAAAGTGCCCTTTCTGAGCTCCAATAAGTAGGATTACGGTTTGCGTTACTTCTGAACGTATACCAGTTAAAACGACCGAGTTTACATGGCTTTTTATAAAGCTGTTTAAGTTAACAAACTCAGCGAGTTTATCTGGCTCGAACAGTAGAATGCATTCACCATTGAGAGCTCTTTGATAGGTGTTACCGTGTAACCAGGATACATTATCAAATACGCTATTAGTTGATATCAACGTCTTGAAGGGATATCGTTCACCATCACGAGTCAGTACAATAAAATCATCGAAGTTGATGTACTTTTTGAGGACATTGTTTAATCCCGTAAATATCTCATGCCGATTCTTTGCCTCACTCATCGCAGATATCGCGGAAAGAATGGCCTTGTTTTCATCAGCGAGTAGTCGTTCTCTTTGTCTAGCCTGCTTTAGCTCAACTAACGCTTCTTGAAGCGCTTCCTGTTGATATATGTCTAAGTATTTATCTTTCATAAGGTTTATGGAATATAGCCGATGAAATCATCAGGTTTCCATGTCCATTCTCACCACCAATAAATCTACCTTGCTCGCCGAAAGTAAAAGGGCAAATAAAAGGCAAATGTTCTAGTTCTTGGTTAATTTGTTCACAAACGCTATTCATGTCTTGCATTAAGTGCAACATGGGACCTGCGCAAAAGATATTTATCACTCCAATTTTTCGAGACTCTTCTAATTTTTGGTTAAAAGCGGCATTGACGACTTTTGCAGCGCGCGCAACGAGATGCTCACGACTTCCTTTCATTAATGTGAGCTCGTCACCCTCTTCTATTCGTGTAAACAACTCGATTCCACCATCTGGCGTCTCACGGATCGGATGGGATAACTTGTAATATGGGCGATCATAGAGATGACCTGCGATCCGCCCTAATGGATAAGCACTCGAGTTTGTAAACAGCATATTATCTTTACCTACTTGGTTATCCTGGTGATTTGTCCACCTTCTATAAACATTGAGCGCAGGTTCATTATCAATTTCAAGTAAGCATCTATCGTTGGTCTTGGTTGCAACACCTTTGATATTAGTTGGTGTATGCCCAGCGCTAAAAGCGATATCAACAGGTTGAGAGGAGTAAAAGAGAGTTAAGCTTAAACCTGAAGTTTGAGATCCTTGGGCGGTTATCACAGACCATTTCCCAGCGATGTTATTATCAGCGGCCGAACCACCAATAATTGGAATTAGAGTTCCAAATCTTTCATCTATAGACGCAATGATTGATTCCTCTTGCCCTGGTGTAGCATGAAGTAGAATTAAGTTTGGTACCTCTCCAACACGGTTTGCGTTCTCAAGGGCCATATCCAAAGCCTTGGTGACGCTGTCACCTGAGTTGTGATTAGAAATACCAGTACCATAAGCATGAGGACCTGTATCATAAACAGCAAGTGCCGCAATTACTGGTCCTGTATGAAAGCCCTGATCTGTCATTACGGCTTGACATGAACTGGCGCCATGAAAAGGCACACCAGGAAAATGCGCAAGAAACGCTTCTCGAATCAACTCGAAATTGTATTCTTCCGTGTAGTAACACATCACGTAAGACAAGTTTTGTTGTGTCAATTCGGACCTGAGCGTTTTTATCGCTGAGTCTTCATCTTTAATATGAGTAAAAACTGATTGGCAATGCATACGATTTTATAATTGGTTATCACTCTGCTGTTATACCATTCCAACCAATTTTCTCTAGGTAAGAAGGTGTTAATTTCATTAATAAGTTACGATTATCTCGTGATAGATCGTATTTATAATTGAACTACAACAATGTTTTCACCTTTTTTAAAGGTGATTTTTTTCGATTCAGGCATGATGTCCCATTCTACTGACTTATGCTTTTCGTTGAGATGGATAAAATTACCAGATTGATTTAGATCAATTTTTAGAGTGCTACTTTCTGTCGTTTCGAGCGAAATTCCCATTGAGTCACGATTAATCGTGATTATTTCTCCTTCAATTGTTACATCGCATCGTTCTTTTTGTGAACAGTCAACGCTATTAACACTCTCGTGTGTAAAGGTACGCCAGAAAAATGCGCCTATTAAAACACTGAGCATGATTAAGATTTGTGCAAGTCGCGCCTTTGTTAACTTTTGTGCAGGCATAATTACTAATATCCTTGTTACAAACTTCAAACTTTTTAAATAAAAAATGATTTCCAGAGGTCCAGTAAGGTTACTACCCTGTCATTGAATTGTTAATTCAAGTATAGTGTCACGCTGAAAATGCCACTTTTTATTAAAGTCAGCAATGGAAATAAGGTGATGATAACACTTGAATTCTAGAGTTTACTTGGGTGGTGTTACGACGCAAGTCGTGTTGGAAGTAAAAGTGTAGTTAATTAGAAATTGGAAGCATGCAAATGAGCCAAGTAAAGCAGCTTGAACAAAACTACAACTATACAGTCGTTCGCCAATTTACCCTTGTGACCATTTTATGGGGCATAGTTGGTATGGCTGTTGGTGTTTTGATTGCCGCTCAATTAGTTTGGCCACAGCTAAACTTTGATACGCCGTGGTTGACGTACAGTCGCTTACGTCCACTGCATACTAATGCGGTAATTTTTGCGTTTGGTACCAGTGCTCTGTTCGCAACGTCTTATTATGTTGTACAGCGCACATGTCAAACACGTCTTTTTGGTGGCCCACTCGTTGCCTTCACCTTTTGGGGTTGGCAAGCAATCATCCTGGCAGCAGCCATTACTTTGCCTCTCGGTTTAACATCGGGTAAAGAGTATGCTGAGCTAGAATGGCCTATTGATATCGCAATTGCGCTAGTATGGGTATCATATGCGGTGGTGTTCTTCGGCACACTAGTGAAGCGAAACACGTCACATATTTATGTGGCAAACTGGTTCTTCGGTGCCTTTATTATCACAGTAGCAGTACTTCACATCGTGAACAGCATGGCTATTCCTGTGTCACTTGGTAAATCTTACTCGATTTACTCGGGCGCAGTGGATGCGATGGTTCAGTGGTGGTATGGACACAATGCGGTAGGTTTCCTACTGACCGCTGGTTTCCTAGGTATGATGTACTACTTCGTTCCTAAACAAGCTGAACGTCCTGTTTATTCTTACCGTCTATCTATCGTTCACTTCTGGGCACTTATTTCTCTATATATTTGGGCAGGCCCTCACCACCTTCATTATACAGCGCTACCAGACTGGACTCAGTCTCTAGGTATGGTTATGTCGCTGGTTCTATTTGCTCCTTCTTGGGGTGGTATGATCAACGGTATTATGACGTTATCTGGTGCATGGCATAAGCTTCGTTATGACCCTATCCTACGTTTCCTAATCGTTTCACTGTCGTTCTACGGTATGTCTACCTTTGAAGGCCCGATGATGTCGATTAAGACGGTTAACGCACTTTCTCACTACACAGACTGGACCATTGGTCACGTTCACTCTGGTGCGTTAGGTTGGGTTGCGATGGTTTCTATCGGCTCTGTATATCACTTGGTACCTCGCCTATTTGGCCAAGAGCGTATGTACTCTGTTGGTCTAGTTAATGTGCATTTCTGGCTAGCAACAATCGGTACCGTTCTTTACATCGTTGCGATGTGGATCTCTGGTGTAATGCAAGGTCTTATGTGGCGCGCGGTTAACTCTGACGGTACGCTAACTTACAGCTTTGTTGAGTCTGTAGAAGCGTCTTATCCGTTCTACTTTGTACGTTTCCTAGGCGGATTTATCTTCCTATCTGGTATGTTCCTAATGGCATACAACACGTACAAAACGGTAAGTGCACCTAAAGAAAGCCTAAAAGCTATCCCACATCCGGCATAAGGAGATTTAAGAATGAGTAATAATTCTAATAATCGCCATGAAATCTTAGAACGTAATGTCGGTTTGTTGGCTATTTTTATCGTGTTTGCTATCAGTTGGGGTGCTCTTGTAGAGATCACTCCTCTGATTTTCCAAAAGCAAACGACTGAACCTGTAGAAAATCTGCGCGCTTACACTCCTTTGGAGATGGAAGGCCGTGATATCTACATCCGTGAAGGTTGTAACGTCTGTCACAGCCAGATGGTTCGTCCTTTCCGCTCAGAGACTGAACGTTACGGTCACTACTCTGTTGCTGGTGAGAGTGTTTGGGAACACCCATTCCTTTGGGGCTCTAAGCGTACAGGCCCGGATTTAGCTCGTGTTGGTGGTCGTTATTCTGACGAATGGCACCGTGTTCACCTGTTAGATCCTCGTGAGCTTGTACCTGAGTCAAACATGCCAGGTTTCCCGTGGCTAGCTGAAAACGTTTTAGACGGTAAGCTAACTCAGAAGAAACTTGAGCTATTTCGTGATCAGTTCGGCGTTCCATACACTGATGAAGAGATCGCGAATTCGGCTAAAGAAGTAGAAGGTAAAACAGAGATGGATGCAATCATCGCTTACCTTCAGTCTCTTGGTCATGCAATGAAGTAAGGGGATCATATGGATTTCGGTACAATTCATAGTATTTATACCGTTGTACTCTTCGCTAGTTTTATTGGCATCGTATGGTGGGCATTTAGTAAAAAGCGTAAAGCACGCTTTGAAGAAGATGCCAACTTGGTGTTTGCTGACGAAGAACAAAAGACCCCTAATAACCAAGGAGTGAAGAAGTAATGACTACATTCTGGAGTCTCTGGATTATCGTGATTACTGTCGGTACGCTAGTAGGCTGTGCGATTCTCCTGACTTGGTGCGCTAAAGATAAAATGGGCGTCGAGGAAGGGGAAGACATGGGCCACGAGTACGATGGTATTCGCGAGCTAAACAACCCTCTACCAAAGTGGTGGACTTACCTGTTTGTAAGCACATTTGTGTTCGCAGCAGTTTACCTTGCCCTATTCCCAGGGCTAGGTAGCTTCAAGGGCTTTTTAAACTGGCAGAGTTCGGCTCAAACCGTTCGCTCACTAGAAGAGTCAAAAGAAGCCATCGCTGCAGCACAAGAGAACAAGCAACTAAACCAATATGCAAAAGAACTGGATGATGCCGACGCTTACTTCGGCGAAGCATTCCGTAAACTTGCGCACAATGACAGTGGTCTACGCCCAATTCCTGAAATTGCGCAAGATCCTGAAGCATTAAAAGTTGGTCAGCGTTTGTTTTTGCAAAACTGTTCTCAATGCCATGGCTCTGATGCACGTGGTCAGAAAGGCTTCCCTAACCTGACTGATGATGCATGGCTATATGGTGGCGAGCCATCAGCGATCGTTACAACCATCATGCACGGCCGTATTGGTCAAATGCCAGCATGGAAAGATGCCCTTGGTGAGCAAGGTGTTCAAGAAGTTGTAAGTTACACACTTAGTCTATCTGGTCGTAAAGTAAATGCTCGTGAAGCCGCGGCAGGTAAAGCACGCTTCGTAGTGTGTGCTGCTTGTCATGGTACGGATGGTAAGGGTAACCCTGCAGTCGGTGCGCCTGACCTTACAGACCAAGACTGGTTATTTGGTGACTCTCGTGCAGCTGTAACAGAAACCGTAATGAACGGCCGCTCAGGTGTAATGCCCGCGTGGAAAGACATTTTGGGTGAAGATAAAGTTCAGCTCGTTGCCTCTTATGTCTGGAGCTTAAGTAACTCAGAGAGTAAGTAACTGAGATATTAAGTAACATAGCAATAACAGCCCCTTTCATAGGGGCTGTCTTTCCTTTAAATTTAACGCCTTACATTTTTTCATTTAGCTGTTGAGAACTTTTTTATGGTAAAGCCTTGGTATAAACAATTTTGGCCGTGGTTCCTAATCATCCTTCCTCTTACTGTCGTAGTTTGGACTGTGATTACTGTGGTCGTTTTCTCGAACAACTCTGTTTCTTTAGTCGCCGAGGATTACTATAAAAAAGGCAAAGGCATTAATATCGACATTAGTAAAATGAATGTCGCTCGTGACCTAGGTCTTAACGCTGAGATTTCCTCTGAAAATAACAATGTTGTGATTGTTTTCGCTAAAGGGAAGCTACCTCATTACCCTGCTCTAACGGCCACTTTCACTCATCGTACTCTTCCTGATCGTGACTTCACAAAGCTTGTAACAGCGGATGCATCTGGTAATTACCGACTAAAAGCTGAGGAATCTATTCAAGGACCATGGTTTGTTGAACTACAACCACACGACAAGCAATGGATGATCCAAGGTAAAGTTGAGTTTCCTGCCTCTTCAACACCGTTAATGAAGTAAGCATATGTGTAAATCCTGTTATCACTGCGGTGAAGATGTACCAGCCAACACGGATTTCAAAGTAGAAATATTGGGTGAAATTCGCGACATGTGTTGTCCGGGCTGCGAAACTGTGGCGCAGACTATTGTAGATAGTGGTCTTGTATCATATTACCAATACCGCACTGCGCCTGCAGAAAAGGCAGACCTAGTACCAGAGCAACTCCAAGCTTTAATTCATTATGACAATGCGGATGTACAATCTGAATTCGTACGAAATCGCGAAAATGTTTCTGAAGTAACCCTTTCTTTGGAAGGCGTTTCATGTGCCGCTTGTGCGTGGTTAATCGAAAAGCAAGTTTCTAATACGGCCGGGTTGGTATCTATCCGTGTTAATACAACCACCAATCGAGCGTTACTAGCCTGGGATAAAACTCAGGTACGGTTAAGCGAGCTCCTTTCCGTTATTCATAAACTTGGTTACAAAGCTGCACCTTTTGAAGCAGATAAGCAAGAAGCCTCTTACCATCGAATGATGAAGCAATATCTATATCGACTAGGTATTGCAGGTTTAGCAACCATGCAGGTCATGATGCTCGCCGTTGCACTGTATCTCGAAGTCTTTGGTGATTTAGAGCCAGAGTTTAAAAGTTACTTTCGTTGGGTAAGTTTGATTTTTGCTACTCCTGTTTTGCTTTATTCCGCTCTTCCATTTTACTTAAACGCATGGCGTAGTATCAAAGGTCGAACCCTTGGTATGGATGTCCCGGTTTCTATCGCGTTGATCTTTGCCTATGTTGCAAGTTTAGTTGCAACAGTAACTGAACAAGGCGAAGTCTTCTTTGAATCTATCTCGATGTTTACCTTCTTTTTGTTAGTAGGTCGATTCTTAGAGATGCGCGCTCGTCGCAAAGCTGCTGCAGCGAGTGGTAACCTTCTTAAGTTGATTCCTGCAATTGCTACAACGCTGGACGGTGATCAGATCCCCGTGAAGACGCTAAAAGTTGGCGATCGTATTCGCGTTCTACCTGGTGAACATATCCCCGCTGACGGTAAAGTTATTTCAGGCCGTATTCATATTGATGAATCCATGTTAACGGGTGAGTCAGTGCACGTTGTGAAACGAGAAGGCGATGTCGTCTATGCGGGAACACTAAACGGAGACGAATCATTTGAACTTGAGGTAGTAAGCTCAAAGGCCGATTCAATGATTTCTAACATCGTGCGTTTACAAGATGAAGCTCAACACTCCAAACCTAAAATTGCGGAAATTGCAGACATTGTCGCCCGTTACTTTGTTGGTGTGATTCTTATTATCTCTGCTGGTACTTGGTTTTACTGGCATCAAACAAAACCAGATGATGCGTTTTGGATCATGCTGTCTGTGTTAGTCGCTACATGCCCATGTGCGCTATCTCTGGCTACTCCGACCGCTCTCACTTGTGCTACCTCTAGAATGGGTAATTTTGGCATTTTGCTTCGTAAAGGCCATGTGTTTGAGACACTATGTAAGATCAACCACTTAGTTGTAGATAAAACAGGCACTCTAACGAAAGGTGATATTGAGATCTGTGAAACAAAGGTACTTAGTGATCTCCCACAGAAAGATTGTCTATCACTAGCTGCAGCTTTAGAGGCTCATGCAAACCACCCTATCGCTCGTTCTTTTGCAACTTACACCAATGATGACTTTATCGTGTCTGACGTGCAAAACGTGATTGGTTCAGGGATTGAGGGTATGTGGAATGGCAAAATCGTTAAGATAGGTAGTGCTGCTTTTGTTCAAGGCAAAGAAAGTGGTGAAAGCCAGGCGGTCTATCTGTCGGTTGATGGCAAGCATGTCGCTAGCTTTTACTACCGCGACCCTATCCGAAAAGAAAGCAAAGCCTTTATTCAACGTTTTGCTGACGCTGGAATTAAGACAACCCTGCTAACTGGTGATTCTCTCTCAAACGCCCAACCAGTGGCGAATGAAATTGGTATCGATCACATCGTCGCGTCAGCAAAGCCAGAAGATAAGCTTGCATACCTTAAGAGCTTGGACGAAAACAGTATCACTATGATGGTTGGTGATGGAATCAATGACGCGCCGACTCTCGCCGGAGCTCACCTTTCTGTCGCAATGGGCGGTGGTACAGATGTCGCTAAAGCTTCTGCAGATATGACGTTACTTGGGGATAATCTCGAAAAGCTACTAGAAGCACGTTTGCTTGCACTGCGTACAAGAAAGATTATTCGAGAAAACTTGGCTTGGTCTTTGGGTTACAACCTGTTAATTTTGCCTTTGGCGGTCGCAGGTTTAGTGGCTCCCTACATTGCAGTAGTTGGCATGTCTGCAAGCTCAATTATCGTTGTATCTAACTCTTTGCGCCTGCTCAAAGAGAAATAAGTAGAGAAAGCAAACATGGAAAGTCTTTATATATTGATTCCCATCGCTATCGTTCTCGTTTGTGTTGCTGTCGCCGTTTTTCTTTGGGCAGTAAGAAGCGATCAGTTTGAAGATCTTGAACGGCAAGGGCACAACATTCTTCTCGACGAAGAAGACCAATCTAATAGTGATAAAAAGTAGCGACCTTTATGACTCCTGATTTTATCGGTGCGTTGATGATCGGCTTAGTAGGAGCCGGTCATTGTATGGGTATGTGTGGTGGTATCGCGTCTCTGCTTACCATGGGCTCTTCTGCTAAAA
The DNA here is from genome assembly GCF_033338655.1 of Vibrio sp. Vb1729. Lineage (NCBI taxonomy): Bacteria > Pseudomonadati > Pseudomonadota > Gammaproteobacteria > Vibrionales > Vibrionaceae > Vibrio > Vibrio sp. Vb1729. Next base: position 13,205 of record NZ_JAWOTB010000021.1, read on the forward strand.
ATAAAACTACCCCTCTTATCCCCCTCTTCTACAACCTCGGACGATTGATCAGTTATACCTTAATAGGAGCATTAGTCGGTGGTGCTATATCAGGTTTATCTGAACTTAGTGGGTTAACGCACTCTCTTGCTTGGTTAAGGCTGATTGCGGCCTTATTCATGATTCTGGTCGCGCTGTATATTGCTAAATGGTGGCAAGGCTTACTTTTAATAGAAAAGCTAGGGCAGTATATCTGGCGCTTTATCTCGCCGGCAGGGAAGAATCTGTTGCCACTAAAGCATCCTCTTCACGCGTTGCCATTTGGCTTTATTTGGGGTTGGTTACCATGTGGCTTAGTTTATTCAGCGCTTACTTGGTCGGCGGTTTCTGGTAGTGCGATGAACGGCGGCCTAATTATGCTTGCGTTTGGGCTCGGAACACTACCTGCAATGCTTATTATTGGATACGGTGCCAATCATTTTCAGAAATTACAAAAATCATTAATATTTAGAAATATTTCAGCATTAATCCTTATTGGCTATGGTACGTATACCGCTGTAGGAGCCTTAGCGTTACTCGGTTTCATATAACGTTAAACTCTATTGAGGTGACATTTTTGCTACCCTTTAAGATTAAGCGATGCTAAAATATTGATGTATATCAAATAGTGAAAGGTTGTTATGATTTCTGAAAAACCTGCAACAAAGCGTATCCAATCAGGCGGTTGCGCCATTCATTGCCAAGATTGTAGCATTAGTCAACTGTGTATCCCGTTCACTCTAAATGAGGCAGAACTTGACCAGCTTGACCAAATCATCGAACGTAAGAAGCCTATTCAAAAAGGACAAGAGCTTTTTAAGGCCGGTGATGAGCTAAAATCGCTATACGCTATCCGCTCTGGTACCATCAAGAGCTATACGATCACAGAGCAAGGTGATGAGCAAATCACAGCGTTTCACTTAGCTGGAGACTTAGTCGGTTTCGATGCTATCACTGGTGACTCCCACCCTAGCTTTGCTCAAGCACTCGAAACGTCGATGGTATGTGAAATCCCATACGAAATTTTAGACGATCTATCGGGTAAAATGCCTAAGCTTCGCCAGCAAATCATGCGTTTGATGAGTAACGAAATTAAAGGTGATCAGGAAATGATTTTGCTTCTTTCTAAAAAGAACGCAGAAGAGCGACTAGCTGCTTTCCTTTACAACCTATCAACGCGTTTTTCTCAGCGTGGCTTCAGCCCTAGAGAGTTTCGTTTAACTATGACTCGTGGTGATATTGGCAACTACCTTGGTCTTACAGTCGAAACGATCAGTCGTTTGTTAGGTCGTTTCCAGAAATCTGAGATCCTAAGCGTAAAAGGTAAATATATCACTATCTTAGACCACGATGCATTGATGGAACTTGCTGGTGTAACTAAAGAATAATACACCCTAATTATTGATGTAGCTCGAAAATGAGCTACATCATATTTCTCATAAATTCCTTTCGAAAGTCCTCAAAAAGTTCTCCAAACTAAGCTACAGTAAAAATGTACGGTGAGTACTCCAAAATACTGATTTAATTTACATTCAGTATCTGGTTTTGCAATAGAAGTGGGCTTAGTTATGAGTATATACAGTAAGATCCTTGTTGTAGCTGACATCAATAATGATGAGCAGCCCGCACTTGCAAGAGCTGTTCAATTAGCTCAGAAAAGTGTATCTAGAAGCCGAATCACTTTCTTTTTATCCATTTACGATTTCTCGTATGACATGACGTCAATGCTATCAGTGGATGAAAGAGATGCTATGCGTCGAGGTGTCATTCATCAGCGTGAGCAGTGGATGCGTAAAATTGCTCAACCATACCTAAACGATGGCTTCGACTTTGATGTTTGTGTTGTCTGGCACAACCGCCCTTATGAGGCGATTATTGCTGAAGTCTATGCAGGCAATCATGACCTAGTCATCAAAGGCACACGTAAGCATGATGTTTTAGAGTCTGTCATTTTCACACCGACAGATTGGCACTTGTTGCGAAAATGCCCTATTCCAGTGCTTCTTATTAAGAATGCTGCTTGGCCGGAACAAGCAAGTATCCTTGCCTCAGTACATGTGGGCTCAGAAAACCCGACTCATATTGATCTCAACGATACGATGGTCGAGCGATTAAAAGAAATCACCACTCGGCTTGAGGCCAAGCCATATCTTGTTAACGCCTACCCCGTTACACCGGCGAATATTACGATTGAACTTCCTGAATTTGACCCAACGACTTATACCGATGCAGTGCGAGGTCATCATTTAACGGCTATGAAAGCACTACGCCAAAAACATGGTCTTGATGAAGAACAAACGATAGTTGAGCAAGGTTTACCTGAAGATGTCATTCCGGCAGCTGCAGAGCGCTTGAACGCAGCAATGGTTATTTTAGGTACCACAGGGCGAACAGGGCTTTCGGCTGTCTTTATTGGTAATACAGCGGAGCACGTAATTGATAAAATAAATTGCGACGTGTTGGCTCTAAAACCAAAAGGCTATATTAGCCCTCTCGACCCACATACAGCAACCTAATCTCTCCTTAGTATCGCTATGTATTGAGCGCTTTCAAATAAGCGCTAATAAATCCCCCCAATACAGGGGGATTTTTGTTTGGGAACAGTTAAAGCGTTGGGTACAAAAAAGGAGGTCTAATTGACCTCCTTTTTTACAAGTTAGATGTTCGTAACATCGATGAACATCGATTCATCAATATTCGTCGAAGAAACGACAGCCTCATTAAATTCATACTCTTCGCGGTTACCTTCACGATCTAGCGGTAAGTTAACAAAGTCGAACAATTCGCGGTCTGCTAGTTGGCTTGGGCTTACGTTTTGAATTGATTTAAAAATTGCCTCCACACGCCCTGGCGTCTTCTTATCCCATTCAATCAACATTGCTTTTATAGATTGACGCTGAAGGTTCTCTTGAGAGCCACAAAGGTTACACGGAATTATTGGGAAATCCTTGTGCTCAGCGTATTTGATCAAATCTTTTTCACGACAGTAAGTCAATGGACGAATGACCACGTTACGACCATCATCAGAGCGTAGCTTTGGTGGCATCGCTTTAAGGCGAGAGCCGTGGAACATATTCAAGAACATTGTTTCGACGATGTCATCCATGTGATGACCTAGCGCAAGCTTAGTTGCACCAATCTTCTCTGCAAATGAATACAGCGTACCACGTCGCAGGCGTGAACACAGACCACAAGTGGTTTTGCCTTCTGGTACCTTCTCTTTTACGACGGAATACGTGTCCTTATCGACGATATAGTAAGGGATGTTCAGTGTTTCGAAATACTCTGGCAGAATGTGCTCAGGGAAGCCCGGTTGTTTTTGGTCTAGGTTTACCGCAACCACTTCAAATTTGATCGGTGCGGCTTTTTGAAGATTCAGCAGGATATCAAGCATCGCGAATGAATCTTTACCACCGCTAATACATGCCATTACAACATCGCCTTCTTCGATCATGTTGTAATCAGTAATGGCATTTCCAACATGTCTTCTTAGGCGTTTCTGAAGCTTGTTGAATTCTAGGGTTTCTTTTCTTGTATCTATTTGGTTCATTGCGGGCTCTCACATCGCCGATAAATCGACTAGGACTTCCTAACATGGGTTTCTTTGGGGCGTGGATTATACGAGCTTTTTACGCAGGATTAAATGCTTGTCTTATTGAGTCTTTAAGAAAAGAGTGTGAAAGATACTTTAGTTACGGTCAAAATTAAAAAAGAGCTGCGATTGCAGCCCTTTCTAAACGTTCAGTGTTCATTTCTTTGCGTTAGGTAGATAAGGTAACACTCGCATCGTCGGTTCTGGTAGTGTCATTGTGCCACCTTGCCCTATTTCACTTAGTGCGACTTGTATCTTGCCATTGACAATTGGCTTTTCGGTTCCGTTTGAGAAAATCACTTTATCATTCAGTTGATTTGCAAACTCCATCGTCACACCTTGAACTTCCGGTGTAAACCAACCCGCAAACATACCGCCTAAATCTTCCAGCATCGTCTGCATTTGAGGTAGAAGAGGCTTAAGTTGGTCGTAAGAAACGTTACCCTGTAATGGTTCTTTGGTCATCACGACAAGTGAGTAATCGCAACGTGTATCTTTTGGGGTATCGACAAAAACCAACGGATTTGCTGACTTTAAGTTTTTATCAACTGGTAAAGGCAACTCTTGTGAAGCAGGGATAACAAACTCTTCATAGTGCTCTTCTTTTTCCATCCAAGCTTTTTCTATCGTACAAATTTGCTTAGTTTTTGCGTCCACAAAAAAGACACCAACTTTCACATCGTCATGCCCTTCTTTATTGTTGTTTTTTAGTTGAGTGTATAACTTTGAGTACGTGAACATGTACTCTTGAGCTTGGGTTATCGGCGATACAAGAATTAGCGCCGCACTTCCCAATAGACTTAGGCTTAACTTTTTCATTTTATCCGTTATTTTATTGCGTCCAGTAGGCGTTGTTATGACGAATCATAGCGCGAAGATCGTGTACATAGGCGATGCCACGTTCAGAATAGGCTAGCAACCCATGCGTTAACTCTGACGCGGTTGCAACCGTTAACAAGCCCTTGTTCTTTTCAGCCAGAGATGTTCTGATTTCACGCAGGTCTGCATACGCTGGGTTTCGATTAACATTCATAAAGTAGCCATGAACAGACTGTTGTACAGAATCGAATTTTTCAACTTCATGAACTTTGTTAGCGCCACGTTGCGCTGGAACAATTCCACAGCCCTTTTTATAACACCATTGGCCGAACAAGTTGTTTGCTTGAGTAGCAAAACGAGAAGTGCCCCACGCAGATTCATTTGCCGCTTGAGTTAGAACCAAGGCTTCAGGTAAGACGTTCACTCGCACAAGCATCTCGTCTAGCCATGCTTGATCAATCTTATCGTTACTCAAGGGCAACGAATACAGAGATGATAACCGCTGAGCATACTCTTGTTGTTCTTGCGTCACTTGTCCCACCTTTAAAGAGGTAAGAAAGGCCCGCTCATGACGAATTCGTTGATTCTCAAGAGCAATTTTAGGCCTTAAAAAATCAAAAAAAGCAGCTTTTTTCTCTTTCGTATCTTTTATTGAATTGAAGTCTGGGATATCACCGATGTATGGCAAGTGTGATAAATCGACATGCTTAATCTTGCCAGAGAGTACGTCAGGATTTTCCACATATTTAAACTGTTTCTCGTAGTGTAAATATGGGCCTATAGAAATGAAAGTGGCGGCTATACAGGTTGCCGCCACTCGTAAACTTATTGATTTCAAAGAATTAGGCATCAAACACCTGTGAGTTACCATCGTGATCATTATCGTTTTTCTGTGTTGTAACGATCTTAAGCTTAATTCCAAACATTTCGCGGTAGAGTATGCCTTTCAAATGGAAGAAGAATGGCAGCACAAAAATCAAGCCAATACCGTAGAACATTGCTGCAATAATAAACATTAACATCACGCCTAAGTAAAGCCCCGCGACCACAAAAATCTTCTTGTTGATTGCGCGAAGTGATAACAGCAACGCTTGCATTGGTGGCACCCTTTTCTCACAAATCAACAAGATAGAGTGGCTAAATGCCAAGGAAAGATACAGCGACAGTAAAGGAAAAATCATACCAACCACACCTTGTAGCATTAAGCTCATGAGCGTTGCTAGGATAACAGGAATGGTGAACTGCAACCCCTTTCCAACATGGCGCAACTTAGTCTTTAAGCCAGCGACATGACTCATAGCCATCAAACTTATCCCCGCATAAATTGGGGCGCTAATCACCTCATAACTGAAATTCGCGACATAAATAGAAGACACAATATCGTTTGTGAACGACTCTGGGTTCTCAAACGCATCAAGAATAACGCTCAAATCGCCCAACTGCAGTTTTAATGCAATATAGAAAATACCTAACTGGACAAAAAGCAATACAATAATGGCAGGAGAAAATGATAAAAAGTGCTGGATGGTTGCTCGCCAAGCTTCGTTAAAAACCGCGCCAGCTTTAAGCTCGTAGTTGCCAGACAAAGCTCGCTCTACACTCCCCCCAAGATTGAAATCTTTCTCAAAATCGTCGTTCATAGTTTATCCAAGACTAACTTGTAAAATTTTGACTGGAATTCCAGTCAATTAATGTAATCGTCATTATAAAGAAATCTTTCCACATCTAACATCACAACTCACCTACAATCCTTGCAATCTCAACTGTATGGTTGATAATTAACCACTTTCAAGGTCATGAAATTGAAACAATTGTTGAACAAAGTTTAGTGCTATCAAACTGTGTCTAGATGCCAATTAATCTCATAAAAACAGTATGGTAAGGAATGATGGCTTTTTCCTGCAAAATTATTTCTGTTTCAAGATAAGAAAATGCTTTAATTTCACACTTTTGGTGATTATGATGCGCGCCTCAAAAGTGAATGGTTAGTGTCACATCAGCTGGGATAATCCCGGCTTGAACGTGGGGGAAATACAGACGTTGAACGCAAAACCGCAAGCAGGAAAGCCAGTTATTCGTTTATCTGGTATTAGTAAAAGTTTCGATGGTAAGGAAATCATCGGTAATTTAAATCTGGATGTTAATCATGGTGAATTTCTGACGATTCTCGGGCCTTCTGGTTGTGGTAAGACAACAGTTTTACGCATGATTGCAGGTTTTGAAACGGCAGATAACGGTCAAATTATTTTGGATGACCAGGATGTAACACAGGTTCCTGCAGAGCAAAGGCACGTCAACACGGTATTTCAAAGTTACGCATTGTTTCCACACATGACCGTATATGAGAATGTCGCTTTTGGCCTTCGTATGCAGAAAACGCCTACTGCGGACATTGAACCACGAGTAATGGAAGCGCTACGCATGGTGCGCCTAGAAAAAATGGCACAGCGTAAGCCTCATCAGCTTTCTGGTGGTCAGCAACAACGTATCGCCATTGCGCGTGCGGTTGTTAACAAACCAAAAGTACTGCTGCTAGATGAATCTCTATCGGCACTTGATTACAAACTGCGTAAGCAAATGCAAATCGAGCTTAAACAGCTTCAGCGTCAACTTGGTATTACCTTTATCTTCGTTACGCACGATCAGGAAGAAGCCCTATCGATGTCTGACCGCATTATTGTAATGCGCGATGGTGTTATCGAGCAGGATGGTTCTCCACGTGAGATTTACGAAGAGCCGAAGAACCTATTTGTTGCTCGCTTTATCGGAGAGATCAACGTATTCAACGCAACCATGCTAGAGCGTATCGACGAGAAACGTATCCGTGCAGAAATCGAAGGTGTCGAGTCTGTTGTTTACTACGGTCAGGAAGCGCAAGCAGGTGAAAAACTGCAAGTACTACTTCGCCCAGAAGACTTACGTATCGAAGAGATCAAAGAGTCTGAAGAAAAAGGCATCGTAGGTCACGTAACAGAGCGTACCTATAAAGGTATGACGCTTGATTCCGTTATCCAATTGGATTCAGGCATGCGTGTAATGGTTAGCGAATTCTTTAACGAAGATGATCCTGATGTGGACCACTCACTTGGCCAGAAAGTCGCTATCACTTGGGTTGAGAGTTGGGAGGTAGTCCTCAATGATAAGCAAGAAGATTAATCTTCAAAACGCGATCATTACCTTAATCGTCGGTTGGTTAACACTTTTCGTGTTGGTACCAAATGTGATGATTATCGGTACGAGTTTCTTAACGCGTGATGAAGCAAACTTAATCGAAATGACATTTACTTTCGACAACTACTTACGTCTACTCGACCCCTTGTATGCGAAAGTGCTGATGCACTCGTTCTACATGGCGATTGTGGCGACGTTGTTGTGTTTAGTAATTGGTTACCCATTTGCTTACATCATAGCGAAAATGCCAGAGAAATGGCGCCCATTCATGTTGTTCTTAGTTATCGTACCTTTTTGGACAAACTCTCTTATCCGTACTTACGGCCTGAAGATTGTTCTGGGTACACAAGGTATTTTGAACAAATCATTAATGGCGATGGAAATCATCGATAAGCCATTACGTATTATGTACACCGAAACAGCAGTAATGATTGGTCTTGTGTACATCCTGCTTCCATTTATGATTCTGCCGCTTTACTCGGCAATCGAGAAGTTGGACAACACTTATATCGAGGCGGCGAAAGATCTTGGTGCGAACAAGTTCCAAACCATTACGAAAGTGATTCTACCTCTTACAATGCCTGGCATTATCGGTGGTTGTTTGTTGGTTCTGCTACCAGCACTAGGTATGTTCTACATCTCTGACCTTCTTGGTGGTGCGAAGAACCTACTGATTGGTAACGTTATTAAGAGCCAAGTATTGAACGCTCGTGACTGGCCATTTGGTGCTGCGACCAGTATCGCCCTCACCTTCGCAATGGCTGTGATGCTTTACGCTTACTACAGAGCAGGCAAACTATTGAATAAGAAAGTGGAGCTAGACTAATGGGACGCACAGTTAGATTTAGCTTTATGGCGCTGGTGTATGCATTTTTGTATCTGCCAATCATCGTCTTAATTGTTAACTCATTTAATGCCAACAAATTTGGTATGAAATGGGGTGGTTTCACCACGAAATGGTACGAAACCTTAGTAAATAACGACAGCCTAATGCAAGCTGCATGGCATTCATTGAACGTAGCGGTATTCTCAGCGACAGCAGCAACCATCATTGGTAGCTTAACGGCCGTTGCCCTATTCCGTTACTCGTTCAAAGGTAAAGGTGCGGTAAACGGCATGCTGTTTGTCGTGATGATGTCTCCAGATATTGTTATGGCGATTTCATTGCTTGCTCTGTTCCTAGTATTAGGCGCGCAGCTTGGCTTCTTTACTCTATTGATTGCTCACATCACCTTCTGTCTACCATTCGTTGTGGTAACAGTGTACAGCCGCTTAAATGGCTTTGATGTGAAAATGTTGGAAGCTGCAAAAGACCTTGGTGCAAGCGAATGGGTAATCTTGAAACAGATCATCCTTCCTCTTGCTAAACCAGCGGTTGCTGCAGGTTGGCTACTGAGCTTTACCCTGTCTTTGGACGATGTGATCATCAGCTCGTTTGTAACGGGTCCAACATACGAAATCTTACCATTGAAGATTTACTCCATGGTTAAGGTGGGCATTTCACCGGAAGTGAACGCCCTAGCAACGGTGATGTTGATTGTTTCTTTGGTCTTGGTAGTAATTTCTCAGTTGCTAGCAAGAGAAAAAGTGAAGTAGAATCCGCACCTGTTAACATCACGAAACAGAATGGTTACATGCCATTCTGTTTTTCTATCTATCGTCCAAAATTGGACAACGTTTGGTTTGGAGCTAACGTCAATGAAAAAATGGGCTACTCTATTAGCTGGTAGTGCATGTGCGCTTTCTCTGTTCTCTGGTACAGCGACAGCGGATGATAAAGAACTAGTATTTATGAACTGGGGTCCTTACATCAACAGTAATATCCTAGAGCAATTTACTAAAGAAACTGGCATCAAAGTGATCTACTCGACTTACGAGTCGAACGAAACTTTGTATGCAAAGCTAAAAACCCATAACCAAGGTTATGACCTAGTAGTACCTTCAACGTACTTCGTGGCGAAGATGCGTGACGAAGGCATGCTACAAAAGATCGATAAGACTAAGCTGAAAAACTTCGGCAACCTAGATAAAAACTACCTAGACAAGCCTTACGATCCAAGTAACGACTACTCTATCCCACACGTTGTTGCGATTACAGGCCTAGCGGTTAACGCAGATATGTACGATCCAAACGACTTCCAAAGCTGGGCTGACCTATGGAAGCCTGAGCTTGAAGGTCAAGTAATGTTGATGGACGACACTCGTGAAGTGTTCCATATCGCTCTGCGTAAACTTGGCTACTCAGGTAACTCAAAAGACCCTAAGCAAATCGATGAAGCGTACGCTGAGCTACAAAAGTTGATGCCTAACGTTTTAGTTTTCAACTCTGACAACCCTGGCGCACCTTACATGTCTGGTGAAGTGGGCGTTGGTATGCTTTGGAACGGTAGCGCCGCAGCGGCACAAAGTGAAGGCCTGAACCTTAAACTCGTTTTTCCTAAAGAAGGCGGTATCGGCTGGGTTGATAACTTCGCTATCTCTTCTGGTGCGAAGAACGTAGAAGCCGCTCACAAGATGATCGACTTCCTACTGCGCCCAGAAATCGCAGAGCAAATCTCTCGTGATACTGGCTACCTAACGGCGGTGGAAGAATCGAATGCTAAGTTTAAAGACGTTGCCCCACTGTTCCCTTCTCAAGAAGACCTTGGCCGCGTTGAATGGCAAGATGCGGTTGGTGATCTAACCGTTAAGTACGAAGATTATTTCCTCAAGCTGAAAGCGGGACAATAATCTAGCTTGTGTAACAAGTCATCAACCATAGGAAAATAGGCAGCAATACGCTGCCTATTTTTGTCTTAGGCTGATATAATCGCGCGTTGCTAGGTTTATTTGTCTTGGTATCATAGATTTATCGTCTCATAACAAGGAGACAACGATATTCAAGCTAAATGAACATATTTGTGCTTACTGCGATTTGGCTCAAATTGATAACTCCAACTAGTATTGACTTGTCCAATCGCGAAACAAAACGGAAAACAAATGAAAAGTAAATTCTACGCAAGCGCTCTATGTGCAGCGACGCTCATCGCTACCCCTGCAATGGCTGCTGATCAAGAACTGTATTTCTACAACTGGTCGGAATACATTCCAAACGAAGTTCTTGAAGACTTTACAAAAGAAACTGGAATCAAAGTTATTTACTCTACATACGAATCTAACGAGAGTATGTATGCAAAACTAAAAACTCAAGGTTCTGGTTACGACTTGGTAGTACCGTCTACCTATTTCGTCTCTAAAATGCGTAAAGAAGGCATGCTACAACAGATCGACAAAGAGAAATTATCTCATTTTGCCGATCTTGATACTAACTTCCTAAACAAACCGTTCGATCCGAACAACAACTACTCTATTCCATACATTTGGGGTGCGACCGGTATTGGTATCAATGCTGACATGCTAGACAAGTCATCGGTTTCTAAATGGGATGATTTCTGGGATAGCAAGTGGGAAGGTCAACTAATGCTGATGGATGATTCTCGCGAAGTATTCCACATTGCATTGACTAAGCTTGGTTACTCACCAAACACGACTAACCCAGAAGAAATCAAAGCCGCTTACGAAGAACTGAAAAAGCTAATGCCAAACGTATTAGTATTTAACTCAGATTTTCCTGCAAACCCTTACCTTGCGGGTGAAGTTTCACTAGGCATGCTTTGGAACGGTTCTGCATACATGGCTCGTCAAGAAGGCGCGAACATCGACATCATCTGGCCAGAAAAAGGCACTATCTTCTGGATGGACAGCCTAGCAATTCCAGCTGGTGCGAAGAACGTTGATGCGGCTCATAAGATGATTGACTTCTTACTGCGCCCTGAGAACGCAGCTAAGATTGCACTTGAGATTGGTTATCCTACGCCAGTTAAAACGGCACACGATCTGCTACCGAAAGAATTTGCTAATGATCCAAGCATCTTCCCACCACAAGAAGTGATGGACAGCGGTACTTGGCAAGATGAAGTTGGCGAAGCGAGCGTAATGTACGATGAGTACTTCCAAAAGCTAAAAGTGAACAACTAATTCGTTAGTTTTAAAGATATGAAAAAGCGGCTCATGAGCCGCTTTTTTGTTCTTAATGACAAGACAAAAACTCTTCCTGTTAAAGTTATTACGCTCTTTCTTTTCCTTCTAGAGCCAGTATCTCGTCAACTAATTTTGGAACCTCAACGCTTGCTTTTCCGTAGCGTTTTTCCTCAAATTCACTTTCTACCGCACTAGGTTCTAGGTTAATTTCAATGGTATGTGCGCCGTGCATTTTTGCATCATGAACAAAACCTGCTGCGGGATACACAACGCCAGAAGTCCCAATAGAAATAAACAAATCTGCTTCTTCTAATGACGCGTAGATATCCCCCATTCGCAATGGCATTTCACCAAACCAAACAATATGTGGTCGCATTTGTGAAGGGATCTGACAACAGTGACAAAGCTCGCCGGTCTTAATGTCCTCATTGTGCTCTACTACTTGGTTAGATTCACTACAGCGGGCCTTGAGCAACTCACCATGCATGTGAATCACATTCTGACTGCCGCCTCGTTCGTGAAGGTTGTCTATATTTTGAGTGATGACCGTCACTTTACCTTCTAACTCAGCCTCTAAACGACCCAATGCTTCATGCGCTGCATTAGGCTTTATCGCATTATCTTGAAGTTTCTTGCGGCGTTGGTTGTAAAAATCTTGAACAAGGTCCGGATCGCGAGCAAACCCTTCAGGCGTTGCTACATCTTCGATACGGTGATTCTCCCATAGGCCATCTTGCGCACGAAATGTTTGAATACCAGATTCGGCCGAGATACCTGCACCAGTAAGTACTACAATATTTCTATAAGGGAAATTCATAACTCATCCTTGCTGTTTTTTCATTAGCTTAACACTGAAAGAATAGCAACAGTAGTAATATGGATTAGACCATAGTCGTAATGGTCACTATTAGAATTACAATTTAAGAGGAACAGCAATGAGACAAGTATCTCTAACGTTTACATTGCTTCTGACTTTGGCAGGCTGTCAACTTACCAATGTTGAAGGCGAAGTCGATGATGTAAAGGTGAGAGTCAGCACCAATGATGATGACCATCGAGGTAATGGTAATTTCTGTCCTCCGGGCCAAGCCAAGAAAGACAATTGCTAAAAGAGCGGCTTTATGCCGCTCCCATATTGGCCTCAATCCTCGTTGGTCGAAGATATTTTATGAATGGCTAGGTCAGCGCCATTGAATTCGTCTTCTTCTGAAAGCCTTAGTCCCATACTGGTATTAATCGCGCCGTAGACTGCAAGCGCCCCAAGCACAGCGATGGAAATGCCCCAAAGCGTTCCTAGAAGCTGAACGATAATGCTCACGCCCCCTAGCCCACCCAACGAGCTTTGGCCAAAGATCCCCGCAGCAATACCACCCCAAGCGCCACATACACCGTGTAAAGGCCAGACACCCAGCACATCATCAATCTTGGTTTTGTTTTGTAGGTGGGTAAAAAGATAAACAAATAGCACGCCAGCAATCGCACCTGTCACTAAAGCACCGATAGGATGCATTAAGTCTGAGCCCGCACATACAGCAACCAAGCCAGCCAGTGGGCCGTTATGAATAAAGCCAGGGTCATTCTTACCAGCCAACAATGACGCGACAATGCCTCCGACCATTGCCATCAATGAGTTCATAGCCACCAAGCCACTTATGCCTGACACAGTTTGAGCTGACATGACGTTGAAGCCAAACCACCCCACACATAAGATCCAAGCTCCCAAGGCCAAAAATGGAATATTCGAAGGTGCAAAGTTGGTGTGCTTTCCTGCTCGAACTCTGCCTTTTCTCATGCCCAAAAACACGACGGCAACAAGCGCTATCCAGCCGCCAACACCATGCACAACGACTGAACCTGCAAAATCGTGGAAGCCATAACCAAAGGTATTTTCAAACCAAGCTTGAACACCAAAGTTTCCGTTCCAGATCATTCCCTCAAATAACGGGTATACGATGCCGACAGTGAAAAATGTTGCGATTAGAATCGGATAAAAACGAGCTCGTTCTGCAATACCACCAGAAACAATAGCAGGAATCGCTGCAGCGAAAGTCAGCAAGAAAAAGAACTTCACCAACTCGTAACCATTGCCTTGAGATAACGTCTCTGCATCAGCAAAGAAGGTGCCGCCATAAGCGACCCAGTATCCAATGAAAAAATACGCAATGGCGGAAATACCGAAATCGGCCAAGATTTTAACTAAAGCATTAACTTGGTTCTTTTGGCGCACGGTTCCTACTTCAAGAAAAGCAAAACCAGCATGCATCAAAAAAACCATGATTGCGCCAAGTAGTAAGAAAAGTGTGTCGGAACTTTGCGTGAGAGTTTGTACAGCGCCGTGTACCTGATTGGCAGTTACACTCATTATGATTGTCTCCGTTGATCTGTAGCGCACTTATCCTGTGCATCAAAGTTAGGCTCATCACCAATTTGGTGAACTTAATTTATAGAGCGTCTAACAGAGCAATTCTCATTCCACAATTTACATTTCTAACACTTACACTTTAATTTATTGTTTTGTATGAACTTTAATAAAACTACGCATTCTTTAAATGGTGCTTAACACGCTAATAAGTGCACCAATATGGTTTTAGTGCACCAACATAATGCGCACCATATAGCTCAACAAAACGTAAAAGCCACCTCATGAGAGGTGGCTTATATACTGAATTGCTAACTAAAGGGGTTTATCGAGTGATCTTCCCTGCTTTTACATCTTCTAACCAACGTCCTTCGACAAGATAGGGAGGAAGCCAACCAGTTTCAACAGATAGACGGTTGCCTTTGTCGTACCACATGCAAGCCATGCCAAGCAGAGGGAAGTTGATAAAAGTTCTGATGCCTATCCTATCTGGTCCTAATTCTCTAAGATGATATTTCTCTTGGAACTGTAGGTTTTTAACGAGCGCTTCCTCAAAATCATAACCAATATTAGTAGTGAGCGCTGCGAAGGTTTCTAGGATCCCCATCGCAATTTCCAACGCCCAGTTATCTCCTTGAGCTACCGCCGCGTCCATTGCTGAAACCAGCTTATCAGGATAATCTGATGTGCGATTGTGGAACGACTGAATGACGTCTACTAGCATATAAGACAGCTCACCCGCTTTGGTAGAGCTCTGTCTCATCAAAGAAATAGGAAAGTTTGCCAATACGTCCATGCTAGGTTTATCACGAACGATGACAGAGGTAAAATACGCATCTAGCCACATTGAGGGGCAAATGAAACCTGTTTTTAAAATACCTTCGCCTTTCCAAGTTATTTCAGGATGATCAGGTACCTTAACCGTCAAAGAGCTTTCAGGTTTTTGAGCCAGTCGATGATAGCTAGCTTGCATTATCGAGGCTTCAAATAGACGCAGCGTTCCTATTCGGTCATTTAGTTCAGACACTGGAAATAAAGTATATAACCTAACTTGCTCCCAAACCCCGTCTGTTAGATATATCAAGTTTTCTCGCTTTATTGTGATACGATGTTTTCTTTTCTCTAAGTTTTTTTCTATTTGTTTTGTATAGTAATTAAGTTCCTCAGTATTCAACTCGTAGGCTGCTTTTCTATTTATCTTTTTCATACTAACTTTACTTCCCTTAACCTAATTCTTCGAGGCTAATATCAAACTCTTTTACATTCACTTTAGATACGCCATCTGAAGCATCAATTTCTGCTTGGGTATGTAAATACCTGACTGGAATATCATCTTGCACTGCTGATGTAATTTCGTCTGCAGCAGCTCTTTCTGTTGTACCAGCTTTTTGTTCAGACATTAATTTAACGATTTCCGCCGCATATTTGCTTGTCCCTTGTTGATATGCTTCATTGCCAATTTTACGGCTACCGAGCGAACTGCTGCCACCTTTAGCCTCAACAATTATAATTTCGCCTGGTGGTGGCTCTTCCACCTTGTAAACCATATCAAAGTCGCCCGGCTTCGAAATTGAGGTTCCAATATCTTTGGGATGAAGCAGCTTAGCATTAGGACGTTTACTCCGGACAAAGTCATCCGCGGCCAACTCACCTATTTTTGCAGACTGTTGGTTAATATTACCAATTTGAGCGTTATATCCATCTTCGCCAGATCGAGCGTCCATTGCCTCTTGACGCTCTTTCAAGCATTCATCAATTTTTGCTTTGTTTCTTTCTGTTAGCTCATAATCACTCGTATTGAGTTCAGAGTTTTCTTTATACTCTGCTTTATTTAGCACAAGATCTTCAGTAAAGATCGTGCAACTTTCTTCCCCGCCAACTTTCTCTGAGTCAAAAACATGCGCATTTACAAACTCCTCAATCCCAACAACATACTGCACTTCGTGTCTGGTGCCATCTGAGTGATTGATATGACGATAAAAAGTAATCTCGTTTCTTTCGCAATCAATATGGTCTAAATCGTATTCATATCGAATATGATTTTTACCTTTGGGTTTTCGGATTTTGACTTGCGAGCGAACGCCATCTTCTCCGACGGATGATTCTTTTGCTGCCTCTAAAATCTGATCGCAAACCTCTTGGGGGACATCGCTTTGCGCCTGATACTCTGCCAACATTTGACCCAAGCGTTTTAGCCCTTCTTCACAAAGGAAACCTGTTGGATCAATCCACTGGATAGGGTTGACTGCATATTGGTAATGATTAATACCACCAGCAATAGATATCGGATCTTGTTGGATAAAACGTCCTAGTTTAGGATCGTAATACCGAGTGAGGTTGTAATGTAAGTTGGTTTCTTGATCGAAGTACTGCCCTTGAAAACGCAGTGGATTTGCTACATTTTCAATATGTACATGAGCAAAGCCGTTAGCATCGTAGCTGGCACTCCATACAACATTCCCCTCGCAATCGATCAGTCGCTCTGGTTTACCAACTTGATCGCACTGGTACCAATAAATAACGTCATTTTCTAGCAGTGCCACTGGCGTGTAGGTTTCTGGTTGATATAGGTACCAACGGAAAGCACCTGAAGAGCGTTCACCAATTAAACGTTCACCTTCCCACAGGAACTCCGTAACGCCTTGTTGTGTAATTTTCTTCGTTCTGCGCCCTAATGCATCATATTCATATTGACTGATGCCATCGTCGGTGTGAACTTCAATGAGCTGATTTAACGCATCAAATACGCGAGTCTGAACGTGTCCTTGCCCCTCACGTTTTGTCTGATTTCCTTGCGCGTCATATTTGAACCTGACACCATCGTGTACTTCAATACGATCAGCGAATACCTCTGAAGTTGGCAAAGTAGGATTGCCAAAACTATCGTATTCAAATTTAGTCACATCTCCGGAAGCATTGACTCGTTTAAGTTGCCCTAAGGCATCGTACTGATAGTGCGTTGCTCCTGCCGTATTATCAATGATTGATGAAATACGGTTTTGCGCATTGTAAACGTACTTTTTCTCTCTATCTGGCCAATGCTGTTCAACCAAACGACCAACACCATCATAAATGATGCGCTCATTAAAATATGCCGTTTCAATTTGGGAAACTCGTCCCATTTCATCGTAATGAAATTTGATTTGAGGTAAATCTAGGTTTCCAAACCGAATCGCTGAAAAACGCCCATATCGATCATAAGAGAAGTTCAGCTCCGTATTATCTGGCAGTACCTGAGATACGCGTTGGCCAACTCTGTTAAACTCCTGCGTTATCTCAAACTGGCCTTGAATGCGCTTTGTTAAATGCCCGAATGAAGAGTATTGGTATTGCAATGTGTGATGGCGATTGGATGCGAAAGTAAGTCGCCCACCAAGCGTATAATTGAAGTGGTTCTCTACAATACTGCTACCATTTCCTGCTTTGACGTGCTTGAGATAACCCGCAGCGTCATAGCGATACAGCACCGTCCTATCGGCGACTTGCTTACGATGGATTCGCCCCATATGATCATAATCAAATTGGCTTTGTAGATTATCAAACCCGACAGTTCCTGACAGCTGGCCTTCATCGTCATACAGGAATTCGAACTCTAAGCCGTCACTCCGAACTAATTTAGTCAGGTTACGTTGTTGATCGTATTCGTAAGAAATATGGCTGCCATCGGGAAAGATGACTGCTTCTTGTTGCGCGAGTGCTCCCCATTGATACGAGGTAATGCCTGCTGGCGTTCGAATCTGAGCAACACGGCTGTGCTCATCGTAAGAATATTCTTCGCTATAACCGACTTTGTCTTCGTCGTTAAAATAACGAACTGATGTACGCCTGCCAAATTGATCATAAGCGAGTTGAGCAATACACCCATCGGGATAAGCAACGCCATTCACTAAATCTTCTTCATTGTAGCTATAACGAAGTAATGTACCGTCTATTTCATTCGCGATAAGTCTTTGTTGTTCATCCCACCACCACTGACTTTTCTTACCATCTTCAGACTCTTTTTTGACGACTTGACCGTGTTTATCGTAATCATATTCCGTGACACAGCCGAACTGATCGGTATCCCAAACTCTTTGACCGAGGCTATTGTAGTAAGCCTTCTCGATATCCCCGTCAGGTGAAACCGTTTTAACTAACTTACCTAAGCCGTCATAACCATATTGAATTTCTTTGCCAGAGGAATGAAACTTAGAAACTAATTGACCATGCTGATTATATTGATAATTGACCGTTGACTGATCAGGATAGATAGCTTGCGCTTTTCGCCCTAATTCATCATATTGCCATCGCCAAGTTCTACCTGTGGGGCTTATTTTCTCGAGTAAGTTACCCTGCTCGTCATGCAAGAAAGACCATTGATGATCTAACGAGTCAGAATAAGAAGAGTGATTTCCTTGATAATGGAAGCGATAGTCATAAATTCCTGCGTCCCCAACGTTCCTGATGCATTTTGCGTTAGCACCTTCGCCATCCCATTCAAAATAATGAGTAAAGCCAGTTGGTCGTACACGCTTAACAATTAAATGGCCGCGATACTGATACTGTTCCTTTAAGCCCAAATGACTAGTTGCACTGACCAAATCATCGTGCTCATCATAGGTATAAGTTGTCAGAACTTTTTGGGACTTTGCATTTAGCAGTTCTACAAGGCGTCCTTGCCTATCATATTGACATTCAAGAACCGGACGCTTGTTGTATGCAATCTCGATCAATCGATGGTTTCGAGAATACTGCAGTTGAAACGTTGAAAACGTGCCATTTCTGACTTGTTTAACAACCCAACGATCATCTTTCTGTTCAAATCGATATTGATGCCCACTAGCGAGCGTCACGATCCGAGTTGCTGAATTTAGGAAATAACAGCTCGCACCAGCGTATATCTGGTAACTTGTTGCTCCAATATCTACTGGCTCAAATTCTGTGATATCGGCCTTATCGTCAACAAACTCCCAAGCGATAACATTGTCTTTCTCGTCCGTCTTTTCGCGTAATTCAAACTGAAATGCATGTCGCCAACCAAAGCCCATTCCATGATTTACATCCGACTGCGAAGAGCGGTAAGTACGCTGCCAAGTAGTACCTTGTTGTAGCTCGATATCATAGAGTTCGAGAATTTCTTCACCCGTCACAAGTGATACAGGATCACCGGCTTTCTCATGTTTTTCGCTGCTTTGTTGCTGAGGCTTGGCGGATGCGGCACTTCTGCCACTCTTTTTATTCGACTTCCCCTTTCCCTTCGATGGTTTTGCATTGACGGTATTTTGAGTCGGTGGAGGCGTAACCGCCGACGAGAGTGCGTAGTTTTCGCCGGTAGGTACAATTCGAGCGACATGCAAGTCACCGTTCACCAAAGCATTGGCAAACGTTGAATTATAGTGTTGGGAAGTAAGCTCACCGTCAGGTATGTTTGGCTTGAATTGACCAATCGCATAGAACAAATCCTCGACATAGCGAAGGTCAAGCTCACCAAAGCTCTCAAGAAACTCTATTGCCTCTTGTTTGGTCACGAATGTTTTAGGTTCGCCGCTAGTAAGTAACTGACCAGAGAAGTGATAACTTTCGCCAAAGCGATTCGTGATAGGAATGACGAATTGAGGGATCATAGCCGTAACGTGTTTGTCCTTTTCTTACCTTGCCGCATCATTTAATGCTCGTTTCGCTCTTTTTATTTGTGAGAGCAAGATGCCTTAATCAAACATCCTCCGATAGAGATTCCTCTGTATGCGTAGACTGAATGTATTGATGGCAATTTTCACGTATGCAACTCTTTGAATTTCTGAGCGCAGCGTACTTTAACGGGACGATGAATCCTGAGTAAATGAACAATAGCGTGAGTGAGACTAATGTCTCATCGTGACGCGATTTTTTTACATGTTTCTTACTTAACTATGATTTTCTGCCCAGTTACGTAAATTCACTCAATAAGTTGCATCAAGTATCACCACTGCGACTCAACGCTTCATATTTGAGACAAAACAGCAACAAAAAAACCGCCTATTACGGCGGTTTTGCTTAAAGAATACTGATTAAAGGTTTGGACCTGTCGATGGTCTGTGTGGTTGGTTATTGAGCAGTTGCTGCATCCCTTGAAACATTCGCATAAACCACACCAAGATGGCTAATGCAGCAAACACCATCCCTACCCAAGGAATAAAGTAAGCGATGGTTTCAAGCAAAGTACTATGCAACCAATAATCACTCACGCCAACGAGTACACCGTTAGAAGTCGCGACGGTGACGATCAACACAACAAAAAACGTCAGGTAGAGAAAGAAGGTGCGAATTAAACCGTAGTAATGAGAAATCACTACGTCGCTGTCTTCTCCCTTATCTAATCGGTAACCCGCATAGATAATTGCGATAACGCCTGAGATCAGAAACGTAAACGGGGTCAGACAGCTCAGGATGTACGCAACCCAAATCCCGTTATGAGGTTTGTTCATTCGCTTTCGCTCCTTTTACTTCCGTTTGTGCCGTATCTGTTTCACCCATCGCTTCTTTGGACTTCACTTCCTCATACCAAAGATCGTGATGCTCTTTCGCCCATGTTTCATCAACTTCACCTGTCACCATGCCTTCTAGCGCACCTTCCATACCGAATAGACCAATATAGATGTGGAAGATAAAGCCACAGATTAGAATCAGCGCCGAAATCGCATGAACTAAGTTAGAAAGCTCCATGTCACGGCGAGTTTGGCCAAAGATAGGAAAGTCCAGAACTAAGCCACTCACTGCCGCGATAGCACCAAAGAAGATTAACAACCAATAGATTGCCTTCTCACCACCGTTTGAGAAACCAGCTGACGGATGTGTGCCTTTGTGTTTACCAACCATGCCGCCCATTTTCATAAACCAACGAACATCTGTCATGTTTGGAATCGACTTGCGCCACCATTTAAAGAGCACGAGCATCAGTAAAATGAAGAACAATGGT
Source organism: Vibrio sp. Vb1729 (assembly GCF_033338655.1). Taxonomy (NCBI): domain Bacteria; kingdom Pseudomonadati; phylum Pseudomonadota; class Gammaproteobacteria; order Vibrionales; family Vibrionaceae; genus Vibrio; species Vibrio sp. Vb1729. The sequence continues at coordinate 34,118 of NZ_JAWOTB010000021.1, forward strand.
CCCATGTAATTGTGGTACTGCTTCGCCAACATGACGATAAAGCCCCAGAACTCAGTAGGAACGTACGGTTTTAAGAAGTGCTTACCGTAAACCAGCATCAAACCACTGAATGCCAGCGTTAAGAATGTAAACGCCATACTCCAGTGAAGCGCGCGGTCTAAACGAGACCAACGCTTCATTTTTTTACCAGTACGCGGCTTGCTAAGCATCAAAGGACCAACGAATACGTAAGCCATGATTACCATTGCAATACTGCCGAAAATCGCGACAGCACCAGCAGGAGACATCCATTTTTCTTTTAGAATGTACCAAGTCTCACCAGGTTTACTGATCAATACGCCATGTTCTGGCGATTGAGACGTGGTGTAGCCTTCTTGCCCCTCTCTGACTTCGCGCCAATAGTCTGCCCCGGCGAGTTGCGTGATCTCCTGTTGAATAACTTTAGAAGATTGTCCCTCTGCTGAAGCAGGCATTGCAAAAGACAGCAGCAATGCCGTCATCATTGACAACATTGCTAGAGATGCACGTTTAAGCGTGTTTAACATGTGCCTCTCCTTACTTAGCTTTTCGTCGCATCGTAAGAAAGATCGTTTCCGTCTGTCCAACCTGCGTTTTTCGCGCCGCGTTCTACCACACGTTGACGGAAAATGTCAGAGACTTTCTCTGCGTCACCCGCAAGCAGCGCTTTGGTTGAACAAAGCGATGCACACATCGGTAACTTGCCTTCTGCGATACGGTTCGCACCGTACTTTTGGCGTTCTTCCTCAGAGCCAGGCTCTGTTTCTGGGCCGCCCGCGCAGAAAGTACATTTATCCATTTTGCCACGTTCACCAAACGCCTCTTGTTTAGGAAATTGAGGTGCGCCAAACGGACAAGCAAACAAACAGTAACCACAACCGATACACAGATCTTTATTGTGAAGAACGATGCCGTCTTCAGTATGTTCGAAACAATCAGCTGGACAAACTGCCATACAAGGCGCATCGGTACAGTGCATACAAGCAACAGAGATAGAGTTTTCACCAGCTTCACCGTCGTTTAGTGTTACCACGCGACGACGCTGAATGCCCCATTCAAGCGCATCGTCGTTTTCGTTCTTACATGCAGTAACACAGCCGTTACACTCGATACAGCGCTTGGTGTCACATAGAAATTTCATTCGTGCCATTGTCAGACTCCTTACGCTTTACGAATGTTACATAGGGTTACTTTGGTTTCCTGCATCAAGGTAACCGGGTCGTAACCGTAAGTGGTTGCCGTGTTGGCCGATTCGCCAACAACGTAAGGCTGTGTACCTTCTGGGTATTTAGGACGTAGGTCTTCACCTTCGAACTTACCGCCAAAGTGGAACGGAATGAACGCCAAACCAGGTTTCACACGACGTGTTACCATCGCTTTCACCTTGATTCGTCCCTTCTCTGCACCTTCTACCCAAACATCATCACCATCTCTGAAACCAAGGTCGTTCGCGTCTTTCGGATTTACTTCGACAAACATTTCTTGTTGAAGCTCGGCAAGCCATGGGTTTGAACGCGTTTCTTCACCACCACCTTCGTATTCAACCAGACGGCCAGAAGTCAGAACGATTGGGTACTCGCCCGATTTGTCTTGCTCTTGAATGGATTTATACAACGTAGGTACACGGAAGATTGCATCTTTGTCTTCCCAAGTTGGGTAGTCCGTTACAAGGTCACGACGTGGTGTGTAAAGTGGTTCACGATGCAGTGGCACACGGTCTGGGAACGTCCAAACAATCGCACGCGCTTTCGCGTTACCAAATGGAATACAACCGTGCTTGATCGCGACACGCTGAATACCGCCAGAAAGGTCAGTCTTCCAGTTTTTACCCTCTGCTGCCACTTTCTCTTCAGCAGTTAGGTCGTCCCACCAACCAAGTTGTTTCAATAACTTGTCAGTGAACTCTGGGTAACCATCTTTGATTTCACAGCCTTTCGAGTAGCTGTCTTCTGCAAGAAGGCTCTTGCCTTCAAATTCCACACCAAAGCGCGTACGGAAGTTACCGCCACCTTCTGCAACCGTCTTTGACGTATCGTACAGAATGTGTGTACCTGGGTGTTTCATTTCTGGTGTGCCCCAGCATGGCCAAGGTAGACCATAGGTTTCACCGTTGACAGGGCCACCTTCCGCTTCCAATGTGGTTTTGTGGAACGTATGCCAGTTTTGTTGGTGCGCTTTCAAACGCTCTGGGCTTTGGCCTGTGTAACCAATCGTCCACATGCCTTTGTTGAATTCACGCGTTAGGTCTTCAATCACCGGCTGGTTGTTTTCAACACGGATGTTTTTGAACAGAAGATCGGAATAGCCCAGTTTCTTCGAAAGCAGGTACATGATTTCGTGGTCTGGTTTTGATTCAAACAAAGGTTCAATCACCTGATCACGCCATTGTAGAGAGCGGTTAGAAGCGGTAACGCTGCCGTGTGTTTCAAACTGTGTTGTTGCAGGAAGCAGGTAAACGCCGTCGGTACGGTCGTTCATTACCGCAGCAACCGTTGGGTAAGGGTCCACAATCACCATCATGTCCAACTTCTGCATCGCTTTTTTCATCTCAACACCACGTGTTTGAGAGTTCACTGCGTGTCCCCAGTAGAACATTGCACGGATGTTTTCGCGCTGACGAATGTTGTCTTTGTTTTCCAGTACACCATCAACCCAACGAGATACAGGAATACCTGCACTGTGCATTGGTTTCTGACCGCTGTAAGCGTTGTCATCGAAACGACCTTTGATCCATTCGTAATCGATTTCCCACACTTTTGACCAATGACGCCAAGCGCCTTCAGAAAGGCCGTAGTAGCCAGGTAGCGTGTCAGAAAGTACGCCAAGGTCGGTTGCGCCTTGTACGTTATCGTGACCACGGAAGATGTTTGCACCGCCGCCTGATTTACCAATGTTACCAAGCGCTAGCTCAAGCACACAGTAAGCGCGTGTGTTGTTGTTACCAGTAGTATGCTGAGTACCACCCATACACCAAACAATACAGCCCGGGCGATTTTCAGAAAGCAGTTTTGCTGTTTGGTAAACGTCTTCTTCGCTTACGCCTGTTACGCGCTCTACTTCTGCTGGCGTCCACTTCGCCACTTCAGCACGGATTTCATCCATACCGAATACACGTTGACGGATGAACTCTTTATCTTCCCATTGGTTTTCGAAGATGTGCCACAACACACCCCAAATAAATGCTACGTCAGAACCTGGACGAAGAGAAACGTAGTGATCTGATTTCGCAGCAGTACGCGTACGGCGAGGATCCGCTACGACGATCTTACAGTTGTTCTTCTCTTTTGCGATCAGAATGTGCTGCATCGCTACTGGGTGTGCTTCAGCTGGGTTTGAACCAATGAATAGCATCGACTTACAGTTGTGCATGTCATTGAAAGAGTTGGTCATCGCACCGTAACCCCAAGTGTTCGCTACACCCGCCACGGTTGTTGAGTGACAAATACGCGCTTGGTGGTCAACGTTGTTCGTACCCCAAAGTGATGCCATTTTGCGGAACAAGTACGCTTGTTCGTTGCTGTGCTTTGCGCTTCCCAAGAAGTAAACCGAATCAGGGCCAGACTCTTTGCGGATGTCCATCACCTTGTTACCGATTTCTTCGATCGCTTGATCCCAAGAAAGCTTTTTCCACTTACCGTTTTCAAGCTTCATTGGGTATTTTAGACGACGCTCACCGTGGCCATGTTCACGCAGTGCTGCGCCTTTTGCACAGTGACCACCGGCGTTAAATGGGTGGTCAAATGCAGGCTCTTGACCCGTCCAAACACCATTTTGAACTTCTGCGTAAATACCACAACCCACTGAACAGTGAGAACAGATAGTACGTTTTATTTCTGTTTTCGCTTCTGGATCGACAGATTTTGCTTGCGCTTTTTTCATCATTCCCGGTGCGAATAGACTAGCACCAACCACTGCGCCACCAGCGGCAAGCGAAGTGTTTTTCATGAATGCACGACGAGATACGCCAAGCTGGTTCGTTTCTTTGCTCACACTGTCGGAGCGTTTGACAAGTTTCATCCGTTATCTCCTAAAGTGTGTCGTAGTAATCGCGAATGTGTTGAGTTTCACGATACCCTTTCTTCTTCACGTCGTTTTCAGAAGGCTCAACCGTTTCTGAAGCAACGGCCACTTTCGTGGTTCCCGCAACAACAGCACCGGCAACGGCAGCGGTTGTGAAGCCTTTTAGGAGATCCCTACGGCTTGTGTTTATTTCTTTATTATCTTTCATCATTGCTTCCTTACCTTACGGTAGATCTTTGGAGACTCATGCCTCTCTATCGATATGACCAAGTACTGCTCGATTACTCGTAATCAGTGACGTTTTTCACATCAATTTTTAATTTGTTCTTACTGCTTTTGGTGTTCACGCTAAAGCGCACTTGCTCTAACGTTAAAAACGCATCGCAAAGCTGTGCAGCTGGCTTGTAGAAGTTCACGCTTTCTGCGCTCTCTAGTTGGCGCGTAAAAGATTGGAACCAAGGGGCGATGTGTTTGTTAAACACCGCTTGTTGAAGTTCTTCCTCTTCACCTGTCAGCATTGCCATCACTTCGCACAGTGCAGAAATATGGTCTTCAGGCTCTTTCACGTTCTCTTCTCGTTCGATGCCTAAAAGATCCAAATCGCGACGAATTTCCGCTAACGGTTTTTCCATCATCGAGCCAGTGCGATGCCAAGATCCGAATGGCACAACTTCACCACGTCCAATGCCAATAAACAGATCTTGATATTCTTCTTCTAACGCTTCTCGCTGCGCTTCGTTCGCGGCTTGTTGCAGTGCGAGCCAAGCTTTTTGCATCGCGCTCTCAGACGGCTCAATTTCTAGCGATTTCAGGAACGCCAGCATTTCATCACTAGGCGCACTACGAAAAAGTGCAGATAGAACGAGATAAATGTCTGTTCTCAGTGTTTGTTCTTGTTGTGTGTCCACTGCGAGCTCCTAGTATTTCAGTTGTTTCATTGGGTCTTCTGCCATCGACTCAAACATGTCGATCACACGGCAGTCTTCACACATCGCGATACGATTGATCGCCGCTTCATCAGAGAAACAAGAGTGACCGCGTAACTTGTTTTGTAGCATGTCGATCATAGACTGAGGTGCGAATGGCTTATGACAGCGAATACATTCCGCTGCTTTCTCTTCGTGAATCACAACCGCTTTTTGGCGCTCTTTTTTCACCCAGTTCATACGAGGCGTAAGCGTCAGCACTTTCTCTGGACACGCTTTCTCGCACAGCCCACATTGAATGCAGTCTTGCTCGACGAATTTAAGCGACGGAGATTGACCATCGGTATGAAGTGCACGTGTAGGACAAACTGCCACACAGCTCATACACAACGTACAATCTTTGCTCTCACAAGAAACATTGCCGTAAGGCGCGTTTGCTGGCAGCTCAACAATGTTCTCGACTGGAATACGAGAAGACGACAACGCATCCAACGCCGTAAATAGACGCTGACGTTTGTTGCCTTGCAAGTCTCCTAATGCCAAATCAAAAGACTCGGTACAAAGTGTCGGAGCACCTTCACGTAGTGACTCTAGATACAGAATGTCGATGGTTTCTTTGGCGATACCAAGCTGACCGAGCAGCTCTTGAGCAATACCTACTTCGCTATTAAGCACACGAATAATGGTTTGAGGCATAAAACGTGAAGCCGTAAACAGCACCTGAGTAGCACCATTCACAAGCGCGGCGAACCAAGTATCAATACCAACCGAAGGCAGTTCTTCCACCACAATTGGAATCACATTATCTGGCAGTGCTTTTAGTGCCATCACGTTGTAGCTCTCGTGGCGAGAACTACAAATCAATACGATAGGATCTAAACCACCCGCTTGCTCATAGTTGGCGAGCGTACGTTCAATAAACTTTTGCGTATCTTCAGGGTTTGGCAGTGCGTAATGAATCGCTTCTGTCGGACACGCTGTAGCACAAGTACCCACGCCTTGACATAGGTATGGATTGATCTCGATGCGATGGCCCGTTCTGTCGCTGCCCTCACTCGATAGTGCCCCTGCCGGACAAGCATCCACACACCGTTCGCAACCTTTTACGCCACGAGAGCTGTGTGCACATAAATCGGTATCTAAACGGAAGAATTTCGGTTTATCGAACGTCCCCATTAAGGTTGGAATCTCTTCCAACGCTTCAGCCAGTTTCGGATAGCCACGACCTACTGGGTAGTAGCCCGGTACTGGGACTTCTTCCGACATGCAGCTGTTAAGGCAAAGATCGAGTACGATATCGAAACAATCGCTATTGATCGCGACCTTGGCAAGATTGTTGGTCGAACCATGATTTTCAATCAGAACTTCAAACGTACCTAAGAACCCTGAAACCTGAACCGAATTGGCGTAATAAAGCTCGGGATTTGTGCCCTTTTCGCCATCGGTAGAAAGCAGCGTTAGGCTGTTCATTTGCGACAATTGCGCTGCCGCACTTTCGATGATTGCTGTTGGGCCCACAATCAAAGTATTACCGCCGCTTTCATAGCTTACGGTTGGTGGAATAAGATTGGTCAACTCTACGGTATTTTCGAAAGCGTACAGCCTCGCTTTACCGTTATTGGAAGTTGCTTGTTCTAATAATTGTTTCAGCATTGCTCAATTCCATTTATGAACATGGATAGTCTTTTCCATCTCTTAGTGTAGTTAGCGCCGGAGATTCTGCTGATTAACTTATCAATGAGAATTCTTATTCCGCCGTCTATAGGCGATGAATACTACGCAGTGCGTCCGTACTAACTTCAACCAGATTGGTATTGAGCAACAAATAGCAAGTGTCATGCCAATAAAATATCAACTGAAAATCAATAGGTTATCAATTTTACTGACAAATAGTAGGGATAAAAAAACCGGTTGAGACATTTTGTCTCAGCCGGCTCATTGAGTGTTTAGTCAAAATGTACCTATTATTTGTGTGGTATATTTTGTCTCACCTCGTTAGGCTGTGATTCTTCAGCAAAAGTATCACTTTCGCCAGATGCTGTATTTATATACAGTTCATTTTCATCTTGAGTAATTTGGCCACTTTTGTCGGTGTTTGACTCTGCGTCTTCAACTACCTCAGATGCGATATCGTTAGCGTTAAGCTCAGACCCTTGCGCAGTTTCAGCGTCTGGTTCGTCTTCCACTTTATCTTTAACCCAATCACGCAGCGTCTCAGCGACGTCTTGAGAAAGTGACTTTAAGTTACTGTAATCATCATCGTAATCGTCTAGGCCGTCACGCACGTTAAATTCTTCGGACAAGAACATTTTGCGCAGCGCAGCTTTCTTAACGCTTTCTGAAGCTTCAGAAACCAGCAGTTGCGCCACAGACATTTCTTCGGTTTTTTCAGTCTCTACACTCGCGGTAATGTCTGGAGCCTGACTATCCTCATTGACGTTCAAAGTATCTAAGCTTTCGTCAGCGTTTGAAAGCGCTGTGACACTATCTTCGGATTGTTCCGTCTCTGCTATCGGCGTGATCTCTTCAGCATGTTGGGAAGATTCTTCTAGTTTACGTTTCGACCAACGGCTTAAAAAACTAGTTGCCATTTGCTCTGCCTGCTCCTTTGCGTTTCTTGCGTCTTACTTCTAACAACTCACCATGACGACCAATAAAGGCTTCCATCCAAGCCTGAACGGCTAACGGCATATCGTTAGATAGTACAAGGTTATCACCATCCATATATTGCGCCGCAACAGATTGTGAAGCCGTCAGTAACTGTATCGCTGGTTTTTCACCAGACTCGACGTTATCCATAACTAAAAAGAGTTTAGGTTGCTGAGAGCTTAAGTTAAAGCGGTAGTCTGTACGCTCGTCTTTATGTAATTGCAACAGACAAACATCTGGAGTCTCTTCCGTCGGATTCAGCGCAAATCCTGTCAACTGCCATTGGGTTGTCACCCAAATCCCTGTACTGATCTCATGCTCAACAAGCTCTACGCCGATTGGCCATGTATCCTCAGTCTTTTCGTAATTTTTTTCGAAATCTTTCTTATCCGACATAACTCACCCAGTCTTTCTATTTTTGGTCTGAAAACACAGGACATTTTGCCCCCGTTTTCGACCATTTTTATTGTCTTCGAAGCAATAAACGCGCCAAGCTGATATAACTTAGTCTATATACACCCTCAGGCTATAAGTACCAAACTAGACGAAACTCAAATGTATTGATGTGTCATTACTGCGAACTCGCAGTTTTAATGCATTGTTGACATAAAACCTCGCAATTTCTGTGGAAACCGCTATTTTGGAATGAGATTTGCTAGCCACTTAAAAAGCTAAAATGCGTAGCAACCTAACGCTCTTAATCACTAGGACACGACTGTGCTGAAACCAAATATTATTAAAACCAGTGAAAATCCCCTGCAAACCATTGAAGTCGATGTGTACGACGAGTACGGCGAAAAGCTCACGAAGCAAATCGCTTGCGAGCGTCCTCTTACGGTCATGCTGAACTGGAAAGAAGTGGTCACGCTCATGACGCTAGGTTCGCGCCCAGAAGCACTAGTACTCGGTTATTTAAAAAACCAAAGCTTCCTGTCCGATCCAGCCGCGATCGAATCCGTTATTATTGACTGGGAAACGCATTCCGCAGCGGTGATTACTAAAGAAAACACTGAACACTTAGAAGGCGCCCTGAAAAAGAAAACCGTCACCTCAGGTTGTGGCCAAGGCACTATGTATGGCAACGTGATGAAGCAGCTTGAAAATTATCAAGTGCCTCAAGTTTCTCTTAAGCAGTCAGAAATTTATTCTGCGCTGGAAGCGTTAACCCATTACAACGACACCTACAAAAAAGCGGGCGCAGTACACGGCTGTGCGGTTTGCAAAGGAAATGAGGTGTTGTCATTTGTGGAAGATGTCGGCCGTCACAACGCAGTGGATACACTTGCAGGTGAGATGTGGCTCAAAGAAGAAACAGGTGAAGATAAAATTTTCTACACAACTGGTCGCCTTACATCAGAGATGGTGATTAAAGTGGCTCAAATGGGCATTCCTGTTCTGCTTTCTCGCTCTGGCGTTACTCAAATGGGGTTAGATCTAGCGAAGCAATTTGGTATTACGACCATTGCGCGTGCGAAAGGTTTGCGCTTCCAAGTGTTTACAGGAGCCGACAAGGTTGAATTTGATGTAAAAGGCAACCAATAACACCTTTTCAGTGTAAACTAAAACCAATAATGCGGATTCACAGAGGATGTGGACTATGAATAATGACCAATTGTGGAATTTTCTGCTTACGCCCAGCGGTATCATGCTTTCTATGATTATTACCTTTGGCGTGGTCGGGATCTATGCGTATATAACCGGTCAGTTTAAGGATTAAGGCCAAATATCAAAAAAGCCTCGCTAAATAGCGAGGCTTTTGCTTTTTAAACGCTTTGCGAGTAATTACGCGTCAACGCCACGAGATTTTAGGAACTCAGAGTACGTGCCTTTGAAGTCTGTGATCTTGCCATCGCGGATTTCGATAATACGCGTTGCTAGCGAGTCTACGAATACACGGTCGTGAGAGACGAAGAACAACGTGCCTTTGTATTGCTCAAGCGCCGTGTTCAAAGATTCGATCGATTCCATGTCCATGTGGTTGGTTGGTTCGTCCATTAGCAGCATGTTTGGCTTGTGCATCATTAGCTTACCAAGCAGCATACGACCTTGCTCACCACCAGACAGTACTTTTACTGACTTCTTAATGTCATCTTGACCAAATAGCATACGACCAAGGAAACCACGAACGACTTGCTCGTCATCACCTTCTTGACGCCATTGACCCATCCAATCCGTTAGATTCATATCTTCTGCAAAGTCATGCGCGTGGTCTTGCGCGTAGTAACCGATGTTTGCATTTTCAGACCATTTGAACTCACCAGCACGCGGTTCAAGTACACCAGCAAGCGTGTTTAGAAGTGTTGTTTTACCCACACCATTTTCACCGATGATCGCAACGCGCTCTCCCACTTCAAAAATTGCATTGAAGTCTGAGAACAAGTCCTCTTCAAAACCTTGGCTCAGGTTTTCTACAATCAGAGCGTTACGGAACAGCTCTTTAGACTGTTCAAAACGAATGAATGGGTTTTGACGGCTAGACGCTTTCACTTCGTCCAGTTTGATCTTGTCGATTTGCTTCGCACGAGATGTCGCTTGTTTTGCTTTCGATGCGTTTGCAGAGAAACGTGCAACGAACGTTTGTAGCTCAGCGATTTGTGCTTTCTTCTTCGCGTTGTCGTTTAGTAGACGTTCGCGAGCTTGAGAAGCCGCCGTCATGTACTCGTCGTAGTTACCAGGGTAAACGCGTAGCTCACCGTAGTCCAAGTCAGCCATGTGTGTACATACTGAGTTTAGGAAGTGACGGTCGTGCGAAATGATGATCATTGTGCAGTTACGCGCGTTTAGCGTATCTTCCAACCAACGGATTGTGTCCATGTCCAAGTTGTTGGTAGGTTCGTCAAGAAGCATCACATCTGGGTCTGCGAATAGAACCTGCGCTAGAAGCACACGAAGTTTCCAGCCTGGTGCTACTTCACTCATTAGACCGAAGTGTTGCTCCATTGGGATACCTACAGCAAGAAGAAGCTCGCCCGCTTTGGCTTCTGCCATGTAGCCGTCCATTTCAGCAAACTGAACTTCTAAGTCAGCCACTTTCATGCCGTCTTCTTCGCTCATTTCAGCAAGTGAGTAGATGCGGTCACGCTCTTTCTTCACTTCCCATAGCTCTTTATGACCCATGATAACGGTATCGATTACAGTAAATTCTTCGTAAGCGAACTGGTCCTGGTTCAGTTTTGCAACGCGCTCGTTTGGATCGTAGCTTACGTTACCACTGGTTTGCTCAAGCTCGCCGCTGAGGATCTTCATAAAGGTTGATTTACCACAACCGTTAGCTCCAATTAAGCCATAGCGATTGCCTTCGCCGAACTTAACTGAAATGTTTTCGAATAGCGGCTTAGCGCCGAATTGTTGAGTAATATTCGCTGTGGAGATCAAAACCTTTACCTTAGCAATTGGGGTGTATTTAGAAAAACCGGGCAACGGTACTTGTTCATGCTACATACTGCAAGTGTTGTTTTTATTAATTCACTCCAAGTGAAATCATTGTAAGGTTTCTAAGAAGCAAAAGCGTAAACATAAATGCGTCATTAAATACAAAAAAGAGCCACTATCGTCAGTGGCTCTTTTTCCATTAATTGTGCCGTCCTAAATAAGGTTGACACTTTCCACCCCCAAAATTGGAGAGTGTTATGAAATCAACAACTAAAAGAA